>NZ_JAAGOG010000002.1:0-155212 GCF_010747425.1 Nostoc sp. UIC 10630 | reverse complement strand
CTATAGAATAATCTATATGGGAATTCTCAGAATGTTGGCGACGCTCAAACTTGCATATTATATCATCTCCCCCACTAAAAAAATGAATATTAGCATCCTGGGGAAACCGAAAAAAGTATTGACTTACAAGGGTTACAGAAGTTTTTATCTAAATTTTGATATATCGGACTGATAATTATCAGATATACGCACGCGAATAAATTATATAGTAAAGATTAAATCAATAATTTTAAGGCATAAGAGATTGTGCCTATATTGCTATGAAGTTTTTTCATAACATCTTTCAAAAGAAATAAAAATTGTATTCCTTTAGTTAGAGCCAAAAATACTGAGTCATAGATACTTTAAGTAAAGTAGAACCTGATTTAAGTACCTGTTGATAATTTGATACTTGTAGGCACACAGATAAATCATATTTATCTGTATTATTTCGTGTTTATATCTGGTCTAACAAAAGGTAGAGGCTTATTTCGTCTCGCCTTGAAAATCAACAATGCAAACATCGTCATTTAGTGGAGTTGCCATGTCTGAATTGCTTCAAGCAGTCTTAGATAGTGAAGAAAGAAGTGATTTGCGTTCCTTTCTTAGTGAATTACGCCAACAAGAAAAGAAGTACTTGCTGCGGAACGACATACTCAATGTATATAGTGAGTATTGCTCAAAGTCCCAGAAACCAGAGGCTTATTACACTACCTCTGAGTTAGGCAAACTGATTTACTATACTCAGGAAATTATTCAGGAAGATTCCAACTTCTGTTTCATCATCCGTTCGAAGATTGCTAGCCAAGAAGTTTATTGGTTAACATCAGACTTGAGCATTGAGCCGATGACCGTACAGGATTTGCTGGATTTGCGCGATCGCTTGGTGAACAAATTTCATCCCAACGACGGCGACTTGCTAGAATTGGACTTTGGCCCATTTTACGACTATACCCCAATCATCCGCGACCCCAAAAATATTGGTAAAGGGGTACAATTTCTCAACCGCTATCTATCTAGCAAAATATTTCAAGACTCCAAGCAATTGCTGGACAGCCTATTAAATTTCTTGCGTCTGCACCATTACAACGGTGTCCAACTGCTAGTCAACGATCGCATTCAATCGCAGCAGCAACTTTCCGAGCAAGTTAAGAAAGCTATCGGCTTTGTTAATAATCGCCCCGAAGATGAACCCTACGAACAATTCCGGTTCCAATTGCAGTCAATGGGTTTTGAGCCGGGTTGGGGTAACACCGCAGCACGTGTGCGGGAAACTTTAAATATTCTCGATGAATTGATTGATTCTGCCGACCCCCAGACCCTAGAAGCCTTCATTTCTCGTATCCCGATGATTTTTAGAATCGTCTTGGTGTCGGCTCACGGCTGGTTTGGGCAAGAGGGAGTATTGGGTCGTCCCGATACTGGCGGTCAGGTTGTTTACGTCCTTGACCAGGCTAAGAGCCTAGAGAAGCAGCTACAAGAAGATGTGTTGCTAGCTGGTTTAGAGAAATTGAATGTCGAGCCAAAGGTAATTATTCTTACCCGCTTGATTCCCAATAGTGATGGCACTCTTTGTAATCAACGGCTAGAAAAAGTCCACGGTACCGAAAATGCCTGGATTTTGCGAGTGCCTTTACGGGATTTTAATCCTAACATGACTCAAAACTGGATTTCCCGGTTTGAGTTTTGGCCTTATCTAGAAACTTTCGCCATTGACTCAGAAAGAGAACTACGGGCAGAATTTCAAGGCACACCTGACTTAATAGTTGGCAACTATACTGATGGGAATTTAGTAGCATTCTTACTGGCGCGACGGCTGAAAGTTACTCAATGCAATGTTGCCCATGCTTTGGAAAAATCTAAATACTTGTTCAGTAACCTCTACTGGCAAGAATTAGAGGATAAATATCATTTTTCATTGCAATTCACAGCTGACTTGATTGCGATGAATGCTGCCAATTTTGTGATCAGTAGCACCTACCAAGAAATTGTGGGAACACCGGATAGCGTTGGACAGTACGAGTCTTATAAGTGCTTCACGATGCCGGAGTTGTATCATGTAACCAATGGGATTGAATTATTTAGTCCCAAATTTAATGTTGTACCGCCTGGAGTAAACGAAAATAATTACTTCCCCTACACACGGAGTAAAGATAGAGTCGAGAGCGATCGCCAACGTCTTGCAGAAACACTCTTTACTCTGGAAGACCCCACGCAAATATTTGGCAAACTCGACGATCCTAACAAGCGCCCTCTCTTCTCAATGGCGCGTCTTGACCACATCAAAAACCTCACAGGTTTAGCTGAATGTTATGGTCAAAGTAAAGAATTACAAGAGCATTGCAATTTAATTTTGGTGGCGGGTAAATTGCGCGTCGAAGAATCAGGCGACAACGAAGAACGTGACGAAATTATCAAACTCTACCAAATCATTGAGGAGTACAATCTCCACGGGAAGATTCGTTGGCTGGGTGTGCGCCTAACTAAAACCGATTCTGGTGAAATTTATCGAGTTATTGCCGATCATCAGGGAATTTTTGTACAACCAGCTTTATTTGAAGCTTTTGGTTTGACAATTTTAGAGTCGATGGTTTCAGGATTACCAACTTTTGCGACACAGTTTGGTGGGCCACTAGAGATTATTCAAGATAAAGTTAATGGCTTTTTGATTAACCCAACAAATTTAGATGAGACAGCCACAAAAATTGTGGACTTCATTACTAAATGCGAACAGAATCCTAACTATTGGAATGAAATTTCGCAGCGAGGAATTGATCGAGTCTACAGCACCTATACTTGGAAAATTCACACTACCAAGCTGTTATCATTAGCACGGATTTATGGCTTCTGGAACTTTACCTCGAAGGAGAATCGGGAAGATTTGTTACGTTATCTTGAGGCTTTGTTCTATTTAATTTATAAGCCAAGAGCGCAACAACTATTAGAGCAGCATAAGTATCGGTAATTTGCCATTTGTCATTAGTCATTTGTTATGGTCAAGGACAAATGACTAAGTTGTCAAAGCCCGCCAAGTTCGCTGACCAACTATTCCATCCGTTCCTAAATTCTGCTGGTTTTGAAAGGCTTTGACAGCAGTTTCTGTCAGTGCGCCATAAATCCCATCCACTCTTACGGCATAACCGTTAGCCACTAATAGCCGTTGTAAGACTCTGACAGCAAGACCAGAGCTACCGAAATAAAGAGTCGGCATCGGTTGGCTACTAAACCTCTGGAAACGTCCTGTAGCCTTGATGCGGACTTGGCCTACAGACTGAGAATGCTTTTTAGACTTACCTAAGTTAGAAGAAGCTAGGAACTGATTATTTTTGCTGATTTTCTGAAGTATATGTCCTTTCTCTAGTGCGATCGCTGAGGGAGAAGCCTGGGAAATCTCATCTGTCTGTATAAATTCAGGTGGTGTGACTTGAGCAGTTATCTCCGACTCATTCTGTTTTGACTGCTTTTCGTCATTTTCCATCTGAACTAATTGCTGTCGTGGCAAATTGGTTCCAAATGCTTGTCTTATGGTTAATACGCCCGTCATCATCAGGCCAATTTCAGTCATTGTAGTTCATTTTACTTTAACCAATATTTCTTTTAACTAACAACATTGCTGCTGTTCAGGATAATACATACTGACTAAATAAAAAAGTCATGTACTAATTTTTCAGATAATATTATCATGCTCATATTTGCTCACCTCCGATTTCATCTAATGAGACTAATATTATTATTTTTGTGCCTTTTTTATCTTCAATCAAGCCACGAACTTCTAAGATATGCTATTTAAATCAACGGTTTAGACAATAACATACTATATGATTCTCTGGGAATGCCATCAAAGAAATTTTTCTCGTTACCTTTGGCTCATGCTTGATATGCTGATGCTACTTTTAGCATATTTATACTACCAGCAAAAATCCTGTGAATTCTCTGAGTCTGTTTTTTAAGCATTTATCAATGCAAGATTTGACAATAATGATAAACTCTTGATTTTAAACAATTTGTCCTCCTTTAGAGGGGGTTATCAACTTTTTATCATTCACTTTTATATCGCAGGATACATGCTGGTCGTCACACCATTATCTAGTTTTGTCAACTTTAATCTGGAAAAATTCAGCTATGTTTCCTAAATATTTGCTTTGTAATTGAATTTATATGGCTCCTTCGCCCTATTCTCAGAAAACACATACTTCGACCTCAAGAAGATGAAACCGCACAACGTTGTTGTACGGTCTTGAATTTAAACTAGAGTTGAGACTACTGGATGACAAAGTTACATGGTAGCAATGTAAATAATGTGTATACAATTCTCTGCTTAACGTGTGTTAATTTTTATAACATTTTTAAATGTTAAGAAAGGATGCACCTTATAAGCGCGTAGGTATAGCTCGCCCTTAGACATTGCTTAGTACGCTTAGTTGTGGATGTTGAAAAACTTTTTACCTTTTTTCATCTCGCCACAAAGCAATACCACCTAATAAACCAGTAATATTAGGGATGAGTTTTACATTTAAAGGTAGCTGAAAATTCACTCTTACAGCTTCACCACCGCCAATGTAAAGGTAATCATAATTGAACAGATGTTGTAAGGATGCGATCGCCTTTTCTAAACGCCTATTCCATCTTTTATCACCAATTTTTTCTAACTCTGCACGCCCTAACTGCTGCTCAAAAGTCTCTCCTTTGCGAAATGGATGATGTCCCATTTCCATATTTGGTACTAACTTCCCGTCTACAAATAAAGCTGAACCAAACCCTGTACCGAGAGTAATCACCAGTTCTACACCTTTACCTGCGATCGCACCAAACCCCTGCATGTCTGCATCATTAATCACCCGTACAGGCTTGTTTAAGTGTTTTAATAATGCTGTTTCCAAATCAAATCCAATCCAATCTGGATGTAAGTTTACTGCCGTTTCCGTGACTCCACATCGAACCACGCCAGGAAAACCCACCGAAACACGATGAAATTCACCTTGAGCAGCAGCTAACACAACAATTGCATTAATTACAACATCTGGTGTAGCAGGTTGAGGTGTATCTAAACGCGCTCTTTCTGTTACAGGACTTCCCGTAATATCTAAAACCATAGCCTTAACGCCACTACCACCAATATCAACCGATAGGGTACGAATCGATCCATTTTCTTCAACCATTGAGTTACATCCTTGTTAATGCTTGTTCTTTCGATATTATGCTCTGGTGCATCCGATCGGATTCGGATATTTGGAGAGTCTTTATATTGAGAGGAAAGTGGAAGAGATGAGTTCTCTACTCAACTTAGCGCCAGCAAGGTTTGAGCAACTTATGTCTTAAGATTAAAGAATCGTTCGTGGCTACCCTGCTCCTCACAAAGACGCTCCAGCCTGGAGAGTGCCAACCCTATCGACAACCACAGTTTACTAGTAGTTCGCTTTCGTAACTTGGCGGGGTAAAGGGTAAGGGGGAAAGGTTTTAAATCCCTTACCCTTTCCCCTTTCCCTAGACCTCACAAGCGCATTTTTGGGTTGGCAGACTACTAGTCCTGAGTCCTGAGTAGTATATCAACACATTAGACGCACGACAACATCCATATTTGCTAATGTAGAGATAATGGAAATAGTACTGGCATAGCTGCTTAAAATCTATCGTGCAGCAAATTTCTATTAAAAGTAATAATAAGAGAAAGAATTATGACGGCGTTTGAACCCCAAAGCATCCGCTCTTATAGCCAAGAAGATGTCCAACAAATTCTACACTTAGCGATCGCTCGTCAAGCTAATGACAAAAATACAGAATTTTCTTATGAGCAGATATTAGAAATTGCTGCTGAGTTAGAAATTTCACCTGATTCTTTAAAATTAGCCGAGCGCGACTGGTTAGTACAACAAGGTCAAGTCCAACAGCGAAAAGCTTTTGACGCTTACCGGATTAGAAGATTTCAGAAGCGTCTAGGGAATTATGCAATTTTTAATGGCTTTTTTATACTGTTAAATTTACTAACTGGTGGCGGAATTTCTTGGTCGCTGTACATTTTGCTATTCTGCGGATTACCTGTAGGGCTGGATATATGGAATACTTTTCAAATCAAAGGCGAAGAGTATGAAATAGCATTCCAGAAGTGGAGCCGTAATCATCAGATTAAGAAAACCATCAGCACAGTTTTGAATAAGTGGTTTAAGGTATTACAGGCTTAGTAGATTTGCTTGGCTAAGGTAACTCTCTGTAGACATCGGTAACTCAAAGAAAAACCCCGCAGGAGAAACGGGGTAATATTTACCGCTACCTACATTTGTTGTGTAACATCACTTAAATAAAATTTAAAGAAACACAGCAATTATTAGGATTAAAATTGATATTACATGATTGGCTAAAAGTATTGTTTCTATCTTTATACTGAGATGAGAGTCTATCAATAGTCTGAAAGATGATTTTATCTACAAGTACTTTTCAGATAATAGTAGGTGAAGCAGTTAACAATATTTTGGAGTTGTAAAAGATTAGATAAGCCAGATTATACCTAAATACGGTTTAGTTAAGGGTAAAAACTAAAAGTGGTGTAGCTTGGGTTTCGCTATTCCTCAACGCAATCTACTATTTTTCTTAACTGAACCGTATTGGGTTATATCTGGCTGGAAAACCGAGATTTATTCTTACAGCAAATAATAATAGACTGATATCACAATACCAATAGATATGAAACAGCATCTATAGGAAAAACGAGGAAAGCAAAAAAGTTATTGTGTTCATAGCCGTTTCTGATAGACACTAAATAACGTGTAAAGTTTTACACGTTATTACTACAAGCGTTGGTGATTAAGATTCAAACCCTGTGAAAATCCCAATTATGGTATTTACTTAAGTTTTTCGTAAGCAGCCAAAATAATTTTTTCGGTTTCTTCCCAACTAATACATTTATCAGTTACAGAAACTCCATATTTTAATTCTTCTTTACCAGTAATTGGTTGACTACCTTCATACAAATGTGATTCCAGCATCATGCCAACTATTGATGTATTACCATCTACTATTTGCTGAATAATATTTTCTAAAACAGCACCTTGTAATTTGTAATTTTTATTAGTATTTCCGTGGCTACAGTCGATAACAATTCTTGGTGGTAAATTCGCCTGTTTTAATTTATCTTCTACTAATTTGACATTTGCTGCATCAAAGTTGGGTTGACTACCACCTCTTAAAATTACGTGACCATAGCCATTCCCTTTAGTTTGAAAGACGCTGACTTGTCCGTTTTGATTAATTCCCAGAAAATTATGCGGGTTTCTAGCTGATTGTAGGGCATTCAAAGCTACTTGAATATTGCCATCAGTACCGTTTTTAAAACCCACAGGCATCGAAAGTCCACTTGCCATTTCACGGTGAGTTTGTGATTCGGTCGTGCGTGCCCCAATAGCAGACCATGTAATCAGTTCACTAATGTATTGAGGTATGATCGGATCTAGTGCTTCTGTACCCGCAGGTAATCCCAATTCTGTAATTTTTAATAATAGATCGCGTGCAATTAATAAACCATTCTCTACATGGAAAGAATCATCCATATCTGGATCGTTAATTAATCCTTTCCAACCGACGGTTGTTCTTGGCTTTTCAAAGTATACACGCATTATTAGTAGCAGCTTATCCTGAACTGTCTCAGACAAGGCTTTCAACCTTTCAGAATATTCGAGCGCTGCTTTTGGGTCGTGGATTGAGCATGGGCCAACTACTATAAACTTTCTCCGATCCTGAAAATCCAGGATATCTTCTATTTCCTGCCTGTATGCTAAAACTCTTTGTTCAGCTAATTGTGTTAAAGGTAATTTTGATTTTATTTCATTGGGAGTTAATAAAATGCGATCGTTCTCAATGTTAGCGTTGTCGATATTAGTATTAAATAATTTGTTGTGCATGGGGATGCTTTGGCAATTTTATATACGCACTTCAACTCAAAAGTGTAACACAAACCAATGAAATTTTAAAATAGCTTATTTTGTGCTTGACAAATTTCTAATTACACTGTATTCCGGAAATGTAATAACTTAAAAAGGGGAGAATATTTCCCCCCTTTCTTTTTGCTATTGGATTACTGACTCAGTATTAGTGTATATAATTACTGCCATACAAACACTTTGGCTTCGTATGGCCCTAAGTCAGTTAGTATACCATCATCACCAGATTCGACATCATAATTGCCTGTCCATTCGTGCCATGTACCAGCACTAGGAAAATTAGGAACATGATAGCCAGCTAGGAAGTTTTCTGAGAAATTTGCGATTACGACTACACGAGAACCTTCATCATTCCAACGAGTATAAGCTAATACTTTTGCCTCTGGATTTTCGTGGATAAAGTCAATATTTTCTGTGTAGAGGGCGTGATTACTTTTACGCAGGTTGGTTAAGCCTTTGTATGATTCAAATAAACTACGATTGAGATCGTTACCTAACAGAGTCCAATCAATTTTTGATGATTCAGGTTGTTTGGGTTTGTACTCACCAAATTCCTCTCCCATCCAAATCAAAGGTACGCCAACAGCAGTCATTAGGATGGCAACTCCTAATTTAGCCCGTCTAAAGGCTTCTTCGTCAAAAATCTCACGGTTCCCCAATTCAACCATAATGTGGTTATGGTCATGGTTGGTGAGGTAATTTACTACATTCGTAGCACCCAAGAAGCCTTGGCGTTTGCAGTCAATGACATCTTTGAGACGCTCTAAATCAAATGTATCACCGCAGATATGTTCTAGAATGCAGTGATAGAAACTATCATGCCAGCAACCATCCATTGGCCCGTCTACATTGGTAATGCTGGTAGTTTCAGGAATGTGTTCAGCAACGTTGTAAAAAGGCTTTGCACCAGCAGTTTTTTTAGCTTCCTGAACAATCCAGTGCATGAAGTCGTAATTAGCAATTTGCCGTGCTGCATCATAACGAATACCATCAAGATGATATTCCTGAATCCAGAAACGAATTGTTTCACCAATAAATTTCCGCGCTGGATGAATCTCTAATTTTTCATCATAATGTTCGTAATTAAACTCAGGCCCCCAGTTATTATCAGGGTCACGGGGTTCATGATGATACCAATAATCGTGGTCAATTTGTGTTAGGGGAGCAGATGCTTCTGAGTGGTTATAAATACCGTCAATAATCACACGAATTCCTCTACCATGACACTCATCAATCAATTTTTTTAACTCAGCAGTAGAACCATAGCTTGATTCTGTTGCAAAAAAGTGGCGAGGATTATAACCCCAACTATAATCACCAGGATATTCTTTAAGTGGCATCAACTCAATAGCATTGACTCCTAGTTCACACAAATAATCTAACTTTTCAATGACATGTTTGTATTTACCTCGTGCATAAGGATCATCCTCGCCACCAGAAAAGTCACCAACGTGTAATTCATAAATTACTAATTCTTTGTCAGCAGGTAAAGGTTTATCATCATGTTGCCAGACATAAGTATCAGTAATTCTTTCACCATCTTTTACATGGATAACACTATCATCTTTTCCACTCAGTTCATCTATATCAGTTGCATAAGGGTCTGTAACATCAACCCATTGTTCTGGTTCAAAAAACCATGAATTTGACTGGATGCGAAATTTATATTTATAAACGCCGTCTTCTAGTTCAACACTTGTACGAAAATAGCCATCATCTCCTTTTTCCATTGGTATTTCTTGCCAATCAGAAAAAGAACCAATTAATGCGGCTCCTTTGTTGTATGGTGCAAATAAATTAAATTCAATTGGCTTTGCCATAGAAGTGTTTGTAATATCAAGGGTTGATAGACGTATTCTCTGATGCTTAATTGAATTTACAAATCGGTCTAGAGAAATAATTATTTAACCAGCGCTTCTCTCTTGAGGATGAGTTTATAAATATTTTATAAAAATTACTATTTTTTGGCGATTTTTGACTGTTTATCGCATTTATTTTTAACCTAAAAAACTACTAAAGTTTAAATACTATTAATCAAGCTACAAAATTTATATAAATAAGCTAATGACTTTTTATGATTTTTTTTAAATAGCAGATATTTAGTAAAAAAAATATGTTTTTGTCTAAATATCTGCTGTATCAGATTATTCAATTTTGCCGTTAGTTTGTTGTAAATAACTTAAAAACCAATTAGCCGCCGTTGCTCTGCGAGTTTGCCGTGGCCCAAATTCACCAATTTTGTACCCTTTGAAACCCAGCTTTTCTTTTAGCATTTGTTTGTTTTCAGCAGGGATGGAACGAGTTAACTTCACTGTTGCAGGGCGAGATTCTATGAAATTTGGTGGTTGTGGGTAATCCTCTTGCCATTCTGGTGCAACTTGGCTAGTGTCCCATTGTGCAGTTGAAGAATCATAGCGATAGCCTAAATAATGCCATAGCAACTGGTTGACTGTGGCATCATCAAGTTTATCGTCAAGAATTGCCCAAATTGTTGCTGTATTGAGTGGTGGCAGGTTAGACATAAGCAATTCAAAATTCCAGGTTGAAAAACGGACTACTACTTAATTAAATTCACAACAATTAGCAGAGTAGTGAAAAATACTTTATCATTACTCTGCTACACTCCCAAAGATAGGGATAATTGCGATCGCACCTTCAAGGTATGACGCTTAGAGTTAAAAACAGATTGTGTATACACAAACTAGGTAAACTGGAATCGTAAAGATTAGACCAGTTTATGCAGAATTCTACAGCACTGCCAAAGATCATTCGCGCCCATGTATTCATCTCTGGCCGAGTCCAAGGAGTGGGTTATCGCTATTCCACTGTCGATACAGCTAGCCAGTTGGGATTAACCGGTTGGGTGCGAAATCTCCCTGATAATCGAGTAGAGGCAGTCTTTGAAGGGGCGCGAGAGGTTGTAGATGATATGGTTCGCTGGTGTCACTCTGGGCCACCTGCTGCTGTGGTTAAAGATGTTGTCGTTGAGTATGAAGTACCGGAAGGGTTGCGGGGATTTGAAGTTAAGCGGGTTGATTAGAGAGTTAGAACATCTTCTATTGTGTCTCCTGGTCTTGGCTCAACTCATATATAATCTGCTCCATAGAGGATATAGAATCGTGTGTTGAGGTAGCTTTTGCTTGCGAAAATCGCTGCCAGATCGCCATACAATGAGTTAATCTACGGTTTTTTGCTTGATTTTGGGAATTCTAAATCTAATCAGCTATAGAAACCGCAGATGTATATGACTCAATTTAAGGTATGTGACTCAAGACAATGGCAATTTCTGCCCTTGGTAACAGGTCGCAGTATTATTCTTTTTAGCAGCATTTTGTTATTTTCAGAATCAAATGTGGCAATTGCTAGACAGCAGGCGGTAAATGTTGCACAGATGACGCAGACAAGTTCGCCAGATGCAACTCTGGCTGTTGCTAAACTTGCATATCAAGAAGGGAAGCAACTATATCAGCAAGGAACAGCAGAATCTCTGTTAAAAGCGATCGCAAAATTTGAGCAAGCACTTTTACTATATCGTCAAGCGAGCGATCGCTCCAATGGGCAAAACCTACGCTCCTTAGAAGCTGACACCCTCGTTTATATTGGCAAAATCTACTCAAATTTAGGAGAAAAGCAGAAGGCACTGGATTATTACAAGCAATCCTTACCTCTATCTGAACAAGTGGGGGACAAGCAAGCCCAAGGTACTACGCTAAATAACATTGGCAAAATCTACTCAGAGTTAGCAGAAAAGCAAAAGGCGCTGGATTACTACAACCAATCCATATCCTTAAGGCGACAAGTGGGAGACAAAAATGGTGAAGCTATTAGCCTCAATAATATCGGCTCCGTCTACCATTTCCTCGGAGAAAAGCAAAAGGCGTTGGATTACTACAACCAATCGCTGTCTCTCAAACGACAGGTGGGAAACAAGGCAGGGATAGCGACTACTCTGAACAACATTGGCAAAGTCTACTTAGATTTAGGAGAGAAGCAAAAAGCACTCTCATACTTCAGCCAAGCCCTGTCTTTATACCAACAGGCTAAAGACGCAGAGAAAGAAGGAATACCAACTGCTCTGAGCAATATTGGCACAGTTTATTTAGAGTTAGCAGAACAGCAAAAAGCACTCTCATACTTTAGCCAAGCCCTGATTTTATACCGACAGGCGGGAGACAAAGGAGGGATAGCAACTGCTCTAAACAATATTGGCAAAGCTTACTCAAATTTAGGAGAACACCAAAAGGCGCTAGATTATTACAGCCAATCTTTGCTGCTATATCAACAGACAGGGAACAAAGCAAGGGAAGCACGTACACTCTATAACATCGCTTTTGTTCAACACGACGCAGGCAATTTTCAGTCTGCCCTGACTCAGATAGAGAGAGTCATCAAAATTGTTGAAGACCTTCGTATCAAAATTGACTCTCAGGAACTCCGCACTTCCTATTTTGCCACAGTGCAGAATTATTATGAGTTTTATGTCGATTTGCTGATGCAGTTACACAAACAGCAACCATCTCAAGGATATGATGCTTTAGCACTGCAAGCCAGCGAACGCGCCCGCGCCCGCAGCCTTTTGGAACTACTTGCAGAAGCCAACGCTGATATTCGCCAAGGTGTAGAGCCAAAGTTACTTGCTCAAGAACATAACTTGCAGCAACAACTCGATGTTTTAGAAAAACGTCGGATACAAGTATTAGGCGGTAAGCATACCGAAGCGCAGGTGCAAGCTTTAGAAGAAGACACCGAGGTACTTCTAGAACAGTATAAACAAGTCCAGGCACAAATTCGTGCCACTAGTCCGCGTTATGCAGCGCTGACTCAACCTCAGCCTCTCTCACTCGTGCAAATTCAACAGCAAGTACTTGATGAAAACACTCTGCTTTTAGAATATTCTTTGGGGGAAAAGCGCAGTTATCTTTGGGCAGTTACTAATAAGAGTATCACCAGTTATGAACTACCCAAGCGTGCAGAGATTGAAGCTACAGTGCAAAAGTTCCGTCAAGAAATCACTACCCCATATCTGAAGCATAGTCCGTCTCTAGATGCTCTATCTCAACAAATACTTGCACCAGTAGTCCAGCAACTGCAAAAGAAACGTTTAGCGATCGCCAGCGATGGTGCTTTGCAATATGTGCCATTTGCTGCCCTCACAACAGGTAGCAGTCGCAATTATGAACCATTACTGCTCAATCACGAAATCATTACTCTCCCTTCAGCGTCTACATTAGCTATCCTCAGAAGCGAACACAAAGGACGTAAATCTGCTCCTAAAACCTTAGTTGTATTGGCAGATCCGATTTTTAACAGTGATGATGAGCGTCTCCAAAATAAAGCACAAGTATCTCGTCCAACTGCGCCAGAGAGCAATTTAGACAACCTGGCTTTAACCAGATCCACCCAAGACTCAGACATTAGCTTTGAACGTCTGCGCTTTACACGTCAAGAAGCCGAGCAAATTCTTTCTCTTGTACCAATTAGCGATCGCAAGCAAGCTTTTGATTTTAACGCTAGTCGTACAACTGCAAGCAGCGAAAATTTGAGTCAATATCGCATCATCCATTTCGCTACGCATGGCATTCTCAACAGCAAGCATCCAGAATTATCAGGAGTGGTGTTATCGCTATTTGACGACAAGGGAATGCCACAAAATGGCTTTTTGCGCTTGCACGATATCTTCAACCTCAACCTGCAAGCAGAACTGGTAGTACTCAGCGCCTGTAAAACCGGACTGGGAGAAGAAGTTAAGGGAGAAGGATTGGTAGGGTTAACCAGAGGGTTTATGTATGCAAGCAGCCCGCGAGTCGTAGTTAGCCTGTGGAGTGTAGATGACCAGGCAACATCTGAACTTATGAAGGTATTTTACAAAAAGATGCTGCAAGAAGGATTAAAGCCAGCAGCAGCTTTGCGGACAGCACAAATAGAAATATGGCGCACTCAAAAATATGCCGCACCCTATTACTGGGCACCTTTCACTCTACAAGGTGAATGGAAATAAAGAGGCAAGGGAGCAGGGGCAGGGAGCAGAGGGGAAAGAGGTAATTTTTATCTCCCCCTTGCCCCCTGCCTGACAGGTGTAGGTTTTTTACAAGAGTGTGAGTATTCATTCACAAAGTCAGAAAATAAAAGCAGACTCAAAGAGTGAAACAGAGGCTCAAATGCTAAAAAATGAGTACCTCAAACAGTGGACAAGAATAGTGTCAGAGAAAATGCCAAATCTGTCGATACCGCAAGTGGTAGGACTGGCAACATGGAGTTTTGGCAATCTTGGTGAGGTCGCAACTATTTAGTTAACACTTACAGTAGTTTTCAAATTAAGAGACTATACCACACCTTGCTCCTTGCCCTAGATGTAGTCTATACGTTTAAAATTTGTTGCCAATTTCAATTATTTTTGTTTGTTGCAATCAATTTTTTAACTATTTTCTTAACTGTCTTATCTGTCATTGCATTTTGTTTGCGATGACGGCAGAATACAACGTGACAGTAAAAATTATTTGTCAAAAATGCAATTATCTCAATAGACTTGATTCTTTTTAGGGAGAAAAATTAGTGAGTTCGTTAGAGCAAAAACATACCTATATCTTAACACAAGATAAAGATATTAACCTGTCTGGTAATCCTATTCAAACTGAAAATTTTTGTATTCAAAATACTCTCCGAGATGGAGGGAAAATCCGCTTCAAAATTCGTTATTCTGCCGAACTACAGGGTTTTTGCCTGCTGGAAGTTTTTCTGATCAGAGCGCAGAACAGAACACAAACTGCTAGCATGACTATTCCCAACGGTGGCTCGACAGCTACTGTTCAAGAACAAGAACAAGAATTTAGTATTTGGGAGCCAGGAGATTATTACTTCTTTTTCAAAATGTCTTCTAATAATGGATCTTTTTTGATCGAGGATTATCAACTTTATTGGTCAGCTAGTTAATTAGTTTAAAATCTTTTCCATCTGCCATCATTTAAAAATGTAGATAGTTCTGGGTGTTGCTAATTCAAGACAAAAAAGCTCACGCTCCAGATAAATCTGAGCAAAGAAAAACTCCGCCCATAATTTCGGTAAGCATCGAAGCGTGAGAGAAAATGTACCCGATAGTTAGTTTTTCAAGCACGTTTTTGCAATGATTTATATTCAAATTCAGCAACACCTAGTTGTTTTTTAAAGTAAGCGCGGTAGAGTTGGCAACGCGGTAGGATGCTATCGCCTTCATAAGTGATTAATCCCAAGCTTTCGAGTTTATGAGCATCAATGGGATTCAAAGAAACGCTTTGCTTTGAGCTAACAACTTCAATATATGCCTTTACCAAACTGGAATTTTCTTGCAGAATTGCCCAGTGTCGCCATAAATGATAACGGTAGATACCGCCGTTAGCGATCGCCTCATCTATTACTTCCTCTAAGGTGATTCCTTGACAGCATATATAATACAGAGCAATCCGAATTAGCGCTGGATGTCCCCCCACTAGAGACATCAGTTGCGTAACCTCGTTCTGAGAAGTCCAGTCTAGTCCATGCCGTTGGGCCAAATACTCTACTTGATGCTTAGTAAATTCTGGCAGACGGATTGGTAGTCCAATATTAAATGGGGAACGGTTGATATCCAGAGAGACGTAAACTTCTGTGGAATAAACCACCAGTAGCCTAAGCTTCTGCAAGTTAGCATCTTGTCGCGCTTCTTCATACCAAGAGCGTAACAAACCAAAGAACTCCTGAGCAATTTGAGGATATTCAAAAAAGTGGTCAACTTCATTTAACACTAAAACCACTGGACTTTTACTCTGCTTCAGTAAGTAGGATTGTAAGTATAAACTGCAACTTAATTTACAGCCTATTTCCTCATCCCAGTTTTCATCTAGCTTGGGGTCTATGCCTAATTCTGTTGCAATTTGCCAGCAAAAAGAACGCAAAAACTTGTTTAAGTCTGTCAGACAGGTTGCATCCATTTGCTTGCAATTCAGGTTCACAGCGCGATAACCTTGCATCTGGGCAAAAGCCAATAGCCGCAACACAAGAGAAGTTTTTCCCATCTCTCTTGGCGCTCGAATTCGGATCACACAGCCTGGTTGAATTATTTCTCGATAAACTAGTTCTTCAATGGGAGGACGTTCGACATAGAAGGGGGAATCTAGAGCTACGGGGCCATCTGGGTATGACCAAAGATTTTCGAGTTGGTTATGGTGCTGGGTAACAAAGGATTCTAAGGATAAATGCGGGGATAATTTCTTTTCTCCGGTATCTAAACTCGACAATCGAGTTGGAGAGACTACAGTAGTATTCGGTTCACTCAAAATTGTGTAGTCTTCCCTGTGTAATTCTAGGTTAAAGGCGGTAAAGCACAATTTTAAGGTTTTTTGATCCACGCCTGTATTCAACGACCATAATCGGTTCAGGGTTTTGGTTGAAACATTCATGCGATCGCCTAAATCTTCTAGAGTGAAGTGATTGCCATTGTTTTGAACCTTTTCCATAGCCAGAATCGCCGCTTGTAAACGCTTCAATCCAGCGATCGTTAGGACAATTCCTCGCTTTCGCGTACTCTTAGATTGCTTCATATTGCTAATCATCTATCTGTTTTTTCTTTACTGCCTTAACTATCTCCCCATTGTTTCATGTTTTAAAACAGTTATTCAACAGTTACTTAACTGTTATTAAAATGTTCAATCTTTGGTAAAAAAAGATACTTAATTATTTTATAAGATTTAGATAAGTGGGTATAAACAAAAATAACTCTTTTCTTTCTACTACGGTAAGCTGCTGATGCTTACACATCAAGTGTTTTTTACTACTTGCAAATAATAAATGACTGCCTTAATAGTTCACTTTATTTATGCAAAGTGCCTAAATATTACTTAAAGTTATTTCTTATCTGGTATTGATTTGGATTTTGGAGTGCAAGACTTCTGGGGTTTTGGGAAAAGGGAAAGAAAAACCTTTAACCCAAACCCGATTCCGAGTTAAAAATGCACTCTGAGTTAAAAATGCACAAAGCGAGGAGTATTGCTACGCCACCTAAGCTTCTCAAAATTAGCAATTTTTTGAGATGTAACACGCAGTAGGGGCGTACAGCTAGCTGCACGCCCCTACTAAAGACCTATATTTTATGCACCTGAAAAACGCTACAATCTTTTACCAGTAAGGGTAAAGGCGTTATCCAAGTATTAGAATCCGTTATTTAAGGGCATTAGAGGAATTTAAAAGTGGCTAAAGTTACAGTGAAACACTTTTAAAAAAACCTCTTAGCGTCGAACTTGGTTGGAGATATTTTTGCCTGTCTGTGCTGCACTGTTCCCTACATCATTAGCAGTTTCTTTGGCGCCCTTTACGTATCCACCTCCAAACTCTTTAAAGGCTTCTCCTGACTGTTGCCCAATCTTCTGAAGTCGTTCACCAGGAGAATCTTCGGTTTCACGAGCATCCTTAAACCACTGCCCTACTGTTTTCGGTCTTTCAGCATCATTTTGCTCTACCTGTTGGCGGACTCTCTCCTTTAAGCCTTTATCATTCTGCCCCTGCTCATAATTAACATTCGTTGTCAGCACTAGAAAACCAACTAGGACAACAGCCAAAAAACGTGTTACCTGAAGTCCTTTAAGCATGGAACTGATGTTACCAATCTTTCTAGAAATTAAATTTATCATGCCAATTCACTTGTTTTTAGAGTACAAATAAACATTAACTATAAAAGGGTAATTATCCTTCTAGCAAAAGGCATAACTCAGTTAGAAAAAAGAAATCTTTTTTAAACCTTGCGGAGGAGGTGGTTTGTTAGACAAATAGATATTTGTATTCATTTATGTACAAGAGCAACCAGCAATACTGCCTTTAGCTAGAGAGTTTACATAATAAGCGAGAGATAGCCGATGCTGAAGCAATTAAATTGTTATTCCAAATAGGATAAAGGGCTAAATTTCAGTATATCAAGAAAAATTTGAGGTTGGGTTAAGCAAAGTGCAACCCAACAAAACCCCAAAAAAGTTGGGTTTACTTCCTCAAGAAAATCTACATAATTTAAGGGTTTTGACGCTAACTAAACCGTATTGTACGACAAATAAGATAAAGGGCTACACCTAATTATTATCAAGTTTTGTCAATCTAATCAGGGAAATTATGATGCTAAAAAACTTTCATAAACTCAAGCAATTATAATTAACAAACATTCATTAAAATTTGTTGATATTGATATTCTAAAATTTGATTATTTTTGTACTTAATTTTATCCAAGCTTGCCTCCAAATCGCAATCAGTAGTGGAATATTATTTGAACTAATTAAGTCAAGATCGTCAAGGCTACTTTTGGTTAAAAATCAACTAAACCCCTTAAATATCAACCCATAACTAAAAGACATTACCAAACTAATCTATTTACTCTGCGATATTTATTCACCCACGATATTTTTCATGTATTGCTTGATTTTGACACCACTTATCCAGAAGAAATTGGTGTACTTGCTTTTGCTGCAACACAGAATGACAGCAAATCATTCCAAATCAGCTTGTGGTTGGCTAGACTACTCTATCTCATCCTGGCTCCCCAAACGAATCAAAGCAATCTTCCTCAATCTGGCGAAAGGGCATGAACTCAATACTTTTCGGATAAACCCAATAATCGCTCTTTTGGTCTGGGGAAAGGTAAATTCAAACCCTTCCCCCTTCCCCCTTAACCGAAAACTATTGGACGTGAACTAGGTAACAAAGCTGATTTTTGTTGGGCTACTGCTTTGAAGACGATTGAAAAGAAAGAATTGACAACGCTACTAGACAGTTAGGATAATCATAAATTTCCCTAATTCATCTAAAAAAAGCATTTAACTGTTTAATAAAAGCTTTTTTAGAGATTTTACTCTTTGTTTATAAATCTCGCTTAAGATTTCTTCGGCTGCCAAATGTAGCACTAAATACATTTTTAATGCTACATTTGGTTTTTAATACAGATAGAGTTTAAAAAAACATATATCTTTAGTTATAAAAATTATCTATCTAAAGAGATAGATAATTGATGGGAATTCCTAAAGAGCTACTAAGAACAATCAATAGTCACAGGACTTTTAGGCTAAAGATATTATCTGACTGAGTGGATTTATACCGTAATCCCTAGATATTTGAAGGGCTTGCAGAGGACAAATTAATCCACATTTTTTCCTCAATACGAGAACTGCTTCACCTGGAAAGCCAAAGGATGAAATACTGGATCAGGAAATTAGCAATCTTTATAGTATTACTGTATAACTTGTTCATCTGTAGTGATTATGCAGGAGCAAATCAACTTTCAAATATTGATGCACAGCAAGTAAATGCACTCCCAGCAGTTGAAAACTTAGCAAATACTGACAACGATCTTGCTAAGAGTAGAAAGGAAAATTTTTGCCGATTTAATCAGGTTGTCAAAGAGATAAATAAAGTAGAGGGACTCTTCACACTTTATTGCACTGATAATTCGGGAAAAATTTACTTAGAAATTAAACCAGAACAGCTAAATAAAAACTATCTAGCTATAGTGACATTAGAATCGGGCGTTGGGGAAAGTGGAATTTATAGTGGATTACCTCTTTCTGATTTTGTCTTTTACTTCCAACGAGTAAACAATAGATTGCACTTTGTGGTGCGGAATGTGAAATTTCGTGCAGAAAGTAGTCCAGAACAGCGATCGCTTGCTCGTTCATTTAGCGACTCTGTTCTTTATTCACTCGAAATAGCCAATATTGATCCACAGAATGAAAATATTCTGATCGACCTAAATGAACTGCTAATGCAGGATTTACCTGGATTAACTACCATTTTGAAGTACTCTTTGCAGGCTGATTACCGCTTGGATGCACACAAGTCATATTTTGGTGATGTTAACAGCTTCTCAGAAAATATAGAGATTGATTCTATTTACGGTTTTTCATCATTAGAAGGAGCAAATTTAGTTACCGTACCTGATAGTAGGGCGCTCACTCTCAAGGTACACTATAGTTTTTCTCAACTTAGAGAAAATAATGATTATATTCCCAGACTTGCTGATGATAGAGTGGGATATTTTATTACTGCTTTTCAAGATTTATCTAATAAGAATCCTCATGAATCATTTGTACGTTATATCAATCGTTGGCATCTAGAGCCATCCGATCCGAATGCTCCCTTATCTCCACCTAAAAAGCCAATTGTGTATTGGATTGAAAATGCTGTGCCACTAGAGTACCGCGATGCGATTCGTGAAGGTGTTTTGATGTGGAACAAAGCATTTGAAAAAGCTGGATTTCAAAATGCTATTGAAGTACAGCAAATGCCAGATGATGCTGATTGGCAACCGGCAGATGTACATTACAATACTATTCGCTGGTTCAACTCTTTGGATGCAGGTTTTGCTAGAGGGCCAATGCGCGTCAACCCATTCACTGGCGAAATATTGGATGCAGACATTATGGTAGATGCCAATATGGTGCTATCAATTCAGCAAGAATATCACGCATTGATGGAAGTAAATCCATCTTTGGTGGGCAAAAACCCATGTCAAGCCCTTTGGGGAAGCCAAAAGCCAGGAATTAATAATTCTCTTCTAGCGGACTCTGAGTCCTGCTATGGTATGGAGTCTTCAAATCAAGCTGCGATGGGGAAGCTGGCGTTGTCAATTTTGCCAAATACTACAGCCACTAGTGAAACGATGAAGGAGTATGTGCATCAATATTTGCGTTCTCTCATTGCTCACGAAGTCGGGCATACTCTCGGTTTGCGCCATAACTTTCATGGCAGCACAATGTTAGCACCTGAAGAATTAAATAATACTGAAATCACTCACACTAAAGGCTTAGTGGGTTCGGTGATGGACTATCTACCGGTGAATATAGCACCACAGGGAGTACAGCAAGGTGACTATTTTCCAGGAGTTGTTGGGCCTTATGACGAATGGGCAATTGAATATGGTTATAAAACAAGCCCATCAGCAGCGCTTGAGGGGATAATTCCAGAATCAGAAAAAAGTTTTTTAGAGCAGATTGCACTAGCGTCGCCTCAACCAGAATTGTCTTATGCAACTGATGAGGATATCTGGGACATTAATCCTTTGGCGAATGTCTGGGATATGAGTAGTAATGTGCTACTTTATTCGCAGTGGCAAATGGATAATGCCCGCGTTATGTGGCAGCGCCTTGATAAGGGTTATCTATCAAAAGGAGAAAGCTATAGTAACCTGCGCGTCTCATTCAATAGAGTGCTTAAATATTATTTTCGGAACGCCACCTTGCTTTCCAAATATATTGGTGGACAATCGTTTCTGCGTCTCCATACTAGTGATAATGCTTCTTGGACATTTGTACCTGTTTCACTTTTAAAACAACGCCAGGCATTGACAAAATTGCAAGAGTATGTTTTTTCTGAGAATGCTTTCAGCTTTTCACCACAATTGCTCAATAAACTAGCGCCGTCACGCTGGGAACATTGGGGTAGTTCTGTACCTAACAACCGCCTTGATTATCCAATTCACGAAAATATTTTGAAGTTCCAAAGTGCGGTGCTGCGATCGCTATTAGACAGCGATCGCCTCAATCGTTTACAAGATATAGAATTAAAAACTCTGCCTGGGGAAGCACTTTCTATCCCGGAACTGTTTGATACCCTGCAAACAGGCATCTGGGCAGAAGTTTTAACCCCAGGAGAACCAAAGCCAATTTCTAGCATCCGTCGTTCACTGCAACGGGAATATCTGAATATTTTGCTAGAGATGATGTTGGGTACTACCGATACACCTGAAGATGGCCGGACATTAGCTTGGTATGAATTGCGCCAACTGCAAAAAGCTATTGATGTCAGACTCAAACAACTGAGTGAAAGCCTTGATATTTACACCCTAGCCCATTTAGAAGCTTCTGGCGATCGCATCACCAAAGCATTAAATGCACATTTACTCTCTAAGTAGTCATTTGTCATTTGTCATTTGTCTCCCTCGTCTTCCCCAGTCCACAGTCCCCAATCCCCAGTCCCCAGTTACCGAAGATATCGTTGCAATAGACCAATGACAACTTCTGGTATTTCTAAATGAGGTAATATTCCGGCATCTGCGATCGCATAAAAATCTTGAATTGCCCTTGGATTTAAATTTGCCAAGCGTTGTCCTAGTTTGATATTGGTAAATTGTGCCTTCTCTCCCCAAAACATCACAGTGGGAATTGTCAGTTGCTGAATATATAAACTCAGATCAAAGTAAAGATCGCCCCGTAAAAATGCCAAGGCGGAAAATTTGGCATTAGGTTGTTGTGCAGAGGTTAAATAAGCATCCACTATTTCTTGAGATACTCGTTCTGACTTAGCAAACAGAAAACTTTGTAAAAAATTTCGCACTGCAATTTCATTTTCAGCACCAAGCATATAAATAAAATTGTCTAACAGAGGCGTATTGATTACCGAAAGCGGAAGTCTGCGTCCAGCACCCTGCCCAAAATCATCAAATCCAGATGGGGAAACTAAAAACAGCGCTTTGAATAAATTGGGTTGAACAATAGCTAGGCGGATAGCAAAAGCGGCTGTTAGAGAAGAGGCTACCACCGTCACCGGCTGACGACAAGTTTCGATGATAAACTCTGCGATCGTGCTGAGATAATCCCTAATTTTATAATCCCGGACTGGATGAGCCGATTCTCCCCAGCCGATTAAATCGGGAGCTAAAATGTGGTAATTAGAGGCAAAAGCCGGGTAAACTTTAGACCATTCATACGCAG
The DNA here is from genome assembly GCF_010747425.1 of Nostoc sp. UIC 10630. Taxonomy (NCBI): domain Bacteria; kingdom Bacillati; phylum Cyanobacteriota; class Cyanophyceae; order Nostocales; family Nostocaceae; genus Nostoc; species Nostoc sp. UIC 10630. Next base: position 132,609 of record NZ_JAAGOG010000002.1, on the reverse strand, counting down.
ATGCCCCACCACCAAAGTTATGGAGAAACAGTAGTGGAGGTAAATCTTCAGTGTCAGCGAACGCCCAAGGTGTATTCGTTTGGGTATAGTAAACCATTGCCCCCAAGGATGTATGGATAAGTTTATGTCCAAAGCCAGGAGGTTGAAACTGAAGCATAAAATTAAAAAGTATAGTTTAATGGCACTTTACCCGAAGGCAAAATCACAAGGTATAAATTTAAGCTTACCGATAAATATCAGAGTAAGTAAAATTTTTCTGTCCTAAGCTATTTCATATTTAATTTGTATACAGTCAAACTAATTCATAATTCATTTTTTACTTTTGATTACTATCTCCTGTGATCTGAACAAGTTGATGGAGGTTATCGCCACTAATATGATAAGCTGCCCCAAAACCAACTACAAAACGCCCTTCACTAGGAATTAGCTGAAAAATCCGAAAGTCAGGCAAGCCGCGCAAAACCTCGATAATTTCACCAAATCGCCCTTGAAATTGCTCAACAATTTGATTCCACTTGTCAGTTTCACGCTCTATCAAAGTTGCCGTACAATCAAAACTCAAACGACGACGGGCAAAAATTAGATTACTCTTGGCTTCATCCTCGATAAATAAGACACTTACATGAGGATTGGTATAGATATTTTTGGTATGAGTTGAAAGACCACTGACATAAATATAGATGTTTTTGGAATTATCCATTACAAAGGGAGCATAACTAGCATTTGGTATTGCTTGGGCGTTCACGGTGCTAATGATTACACTCTCAAATTCTTCAGTAAACTTTTCATACTCAGCTTGAATCTTTTCAAGTTGACTCATAAGTAAATTACCATTTAATTAGTAACAAATAGTTATTGTAACGTGATTGAGCGATGTCTACGATGGGCTACTGTCTGGAGTTTGAGTGAATCCCCATTCCTTAGATGTTTAATAAGTAGAATTGCAATACTGCTCGGATAAAGAGAAAAGCGTAACAGGAAAAGGAGTGTAAGACTTGATATATAAGGTTTTTCCCCTTTCCCCAAAAACCCAACAAGTATTGGGTAGGATTGCTATATTGCCAACACTGTTAACGCAGACCAAGTAAGTGGTAACATCCAGAACAAGTATGCTGAAGAATGCTCAACGATAAAAAGGCTTGATTTGACATGATTTTCCGTGATAACCTACGTTCATCTCTTAAAAATACGGTTTATCAATAGCTTTATAGTAGTTTTAATAGCATACTGTATTTTTAATTTGAGTTAGCACAAGTAATTCTAAAACTGTTTTAAGAAAAACTCATGGTCATTACACAAAGGCGTAAACTTGGACGTTCAGAACTAGAAGTATCACCAATATCTTTTGGTGGCAACGTATTTGGCTGGACTATTGATGAAAATAGTTCATTTGAGATTTTAAATAGCTTTATAGAGGCTGGAGGTAATTTTATTGACACAGCTGATGTCTATTCCAAGTGGGTTCCAGGAAATCAAGGTGGAGAGTCTGAGACAATTTTAGGAAAATGGCTCAAGCAGCGCGGTAATCGTGACCAAGTGGTGATTGCAACTAAGGTTGGCAACGATATGGGTGTTAGAGGCCAAGGGCTTTCTCGTAAACACATTCAACAAGCTGTGGAAGACTCGTTGCAGAGGTTACAAACCGATTATATCGATCTATATCAATCGCATATCGACGATGAAAACACTCCACTTGAAGAAACCCTTGAAACCTACGCAGAATTGATTCGTCAGGGAAAAGTACGTGCGATTGGTGCTTCAAACTATAGTGCAGAGCGTTTGGGACAGGCATTAGATAATTAGCCGTCAGCATGGCTATCCTCGCTACGAAAGCCTTCAGCCCCGTTATAACTTGTATGACCGAGATGGTTATGAGCAGGATTTACAACAAATTTGCCAAGAACAGGAAATTGGCGTGATTAACTATTCCTCTCTATGCAGCGGCTTTCTCTCTGGTAAATATCACTCAGAAAAAGATTTATCTATTAGTCTCCGTGGTAATTCTGTAAAAAGATATTTAAACCCTCGTGGCTTGCGAATTCTAGAGGTAATTGATCGGGTGGCAACGACTTATAATTCTACTCCCACCCAAGTTTCTCTGGCGTGGCTCATTGCTAATCCCAGCATTACTGCTCCTATTGTTAGTGCAACAAAGGTTGAGCAACTCAACGATATCATCAAAGCTGTCAATATAAAGCTTGATCAAGATGCTATTGAACTTCTTAATCAAGCCAGTTCCTCAAACGCCTAGTACGGCTACCCGAAAGTCAACACTCAACAGTTATTATCCCAACCAAGAGCTTTCTTCTTTGATAAAAGGGCGTGTCGCATTTAGTACATTGTTTGGTGCAGTCCTGTGTGGATATTAGTCATAAGAGCGATCGCTGGGCAAATCCTTCAAAAAGAAAAAAATTATACGAAAACTTTCCGTACAATAAATAGTTATGTCTGTCGTTTGATTTTATCCAATGACGTGGTTTGAAACATTGACCGGTTTTCCTGAAGAGTCCCCACAACAGGTTTGGCAGAATATCACTGTTGACGGTAAGGTATTGAAATCTCGTGTGAATGGGAAAGTAATGGTTTGCGGTCAGTTGGAAACACCGTCTTTAGCCGAACTTAGAGAACGTGTCCATGCGAGTGGATATCAGGTTGGAAAAATATCGGTACGCGAAATAGTTGCCAACGTCCAGCATTTGCACATCAATGAATCGAATGCTGATTCGCTTTTTCAAGTAGCTTCCCAATTCAATCTGCTTGAAATGGTATCTCCAAATGTAACGCCTGAGCGTGGCGTGGGGATTTATGAGAGTGATCCTACTCAGGGACCAGCCTGTGCGATCGCGGCTGGTGCAGGAACGATTTATCGAAACTACTTTGCAACCGTAAATGGGCAAACCGGACAATCAACAACAAATCAAATCGATTGTCTTGCAGATATAGGAGTAGCATTGGGAAATTCCAAAAGCCGTCTTTGGGAAATGAGAAACGGTTATGCTTTGGCATCACATAGTGGTTTGGTCGAGATTTCAAATCGACTTCGAGCAGCAAGCGAGAGTGAACTTGATGGATTGCGAGAGTTGTTACGAATCGGCATTCAATGGAGTACGCAAGTAACGCTCAATGATTGCAAGCATACCGTCTCACAAGCCTATTGCTCTGCCTTGCCAGTTAGCTACTCTCGTCATTCCTCAAATCTTTGGACGGAATTTGCACGCCTTGTTTTAGAGGCATCTTATGAAGCAACTATTTGTACTGCAATCTTGAATTCAATCAGAAATGGAAACAACAGATTGTTTCTTACGCTTCTCGGTGGTGGAGCATTCGGCAACCAAACCGATTGGATTATTGGAGGAATCCAACGTGCGTTGAACCTTTACAAGTATGCTGATCTTGATGTGGCGATCGTCAGCTATGGCTCGTCCAAGCAATATATCCAACAATTTGTAAACCAATACTAATACAAGTAACACTTAGCTGGCAAATGTAATATAACAAGACAGTGTAAGCGATGGGAACCTGGCTCAAATAGACTACACAACCTAGATAAAAAGGGTATAACATAAGACCAGCCCTTTCAACGTGACTAGAAATTACCGAAAGTGAATTCCTCTCAAAATCTCTTTTCTATATCTTCTTCTATTTTAGAAAATCTGATGCCTGCTCTCAGACTTTCTGCTGTGCCTCTGCGGTTAAATAAATAACTTATGAGCCACTTTTGACACAGACAATGTTCTGAGAAAAAGATTTTGCGAGTCACGTTGAAAAGGTTAGCTTTATCATTTGTTCCTATTTAATACTTGTGCTGGAAATTTGCCGATGGAAACTATATCTAGTCTCGATGCAGTAACTAAACATTTAGAACAGCATGAAAGCTCAAAGCGGATTAAAAAATTAATATATTCGGCTTGTAAAAATACTTGGGAGAATGATGAGGAGACGATAGATAGGTTTAAGTTACAAGATTTAATTCAAGAATTGTTTAGATTTAATCCTACTACCAATAACTTAAATTATAGTTTATCTGAAGTTGTAAAAACTCTTAACAAACAAGCTGAATATGCCATAATCGCCAATGTTATTTTTCATCAAATGCAGAAGCTATATATAACGCCTGAGGAACCAACAGGAATATTATTAAATAAATCTCATCAAGAAGAATCAACAGGACTATTATTAAATCAACCTCGTAAAGATGAACAAATATTTTATAATTCTGAGCCAATATCATTAAATTCTATAGATTAATCTCCCAACAGTAAAATCAAATATCAATATAATCAGTTTGATTTACGGCAAAATATTATGAAGTATACTAACCCACTTAGGGCTAAAATAGTTCTATTTTCTGCACTTGACAAAAAATTTACTTTTAATGAAGAAGACTGGTTGAAACTAAAGACTCAAAAGCTTGATGATTTATTGCTGAAATTATTTAATATCTGTCCAACTTTTAGAGAGCTTGAATCTAAATTAAATAGTGCTGTTATATCTCTAGGGAAGCCGGATGAAAATATTCAAGCAGCTAGTGCAATTGTCCAATCTATGCGAGCTTTATATGGCGATATATCACCCAGCACCAATGGATATAATCCGTTCAACAACGCTCCATCTCCAGAAACAAAAACACCAGTTAATCCTTATCAGAAAACTGGACTCAATGATGATGGTAATACCTGTTAATTTATAGCACCTCCTCCCAAATAATAATGGTAATTTTTGATTATTGTTAATTTGAGCAAAATTTAAATGTTTGTGGTAATTGATAGGAAAAAATATGGATGCCAATGAACTTATAAAGCGCTATGAGAATGGAGAAACAAAGTTCATTGAGGCCAACTTAAATGGAATAAATTTGTTTGGTGCAGACTTGATTGGCATAGCTTTGAATAAAGCAGATTTGGGTAATGCCATCCTAATTTTTAGCTATCTAAGTCGAGGAATTCTGAATCAGGCAAACCTAGTTTGTACAAAGCTAAGTGGTGCGAACCTAAATCAGGCAAGTTTAATCAGCGCCAACTTGCATGATGCTAATTTACATGGTGCAACTTTGCAGGGTGCTGATTTGCGTAATGCAAATTTAACTTTGGCATATATGCTAGATACTAACTTGATGAATGCCGATTTACGTGGTGCAGATTTGAGTGGTGCAAATTTAACTGGCGCGTGCCTGCGTGGGGCTAACCTGCGAGAAGAAAAGAGAATGTACTCTGCTAGTCTACGGGGTGCTAATCTTCATAAGGCTGATCTACGGGGCGCTGATTTAACTGGTGTTGACTTATCTAAAGTTGATTTGAGTGGTGCTAACTTGAGTGAGGCAACGCTACGTTATGCCGATTTGAGTGATGCCAATTTGAGTGAAGCGATTTTGCATAATGCATCTTTGGCAGATACTAACATCGGTGGTGCTAATTTGAAAGGTGCTAACCTGATGAACGCTAGATTAGAACGTTCAAACCTCATTGATGCCGAACTTACAGGTGTTAATTTGTATGGTGCAATTATGGCAGATGCTAAACTGACTAGATGTCAGATGAGTGGAGTAAACCTGAGTTTTGCAAGGCTAAATAGAGTTGATTTAAGTCGGGCTAACCTGCGTCAGGCTAACCTCACGGAAACAGACTTAGTTGATGCCTATCTTGCCAGGACAGATTTGACTGGTGCTAATTTAAGTAAGGCAAATTTGATCAGAGCAGAAATGAGTAGTGCAAATCTGACGGGTGCAAATCTGCGTGGTGCAGTTATGCCTGATGGAACAATTAATGATTAAAAATATACATGGGCAATACCCACTATTTTGTCTCGAATAAGTCTGCCTAAGTTAGGATTTACACATAAAGATTCTCTGGCAAAATTGGCTGTAAAGTTTACTATTTAACGCTGCCAATCATATATTAATCGTCCATGACGATCGCGCACAAGTTCCCATTCTCCATGACGATATGGTTGTCCATGATAATTTACAGAGCGATAGCGTCGTCTATAATAATGTCTTCGATTCCTCTGGCGTTGATAATAATATTTTCCAGTCCGTTGCCGTCTATGATAACGTCGTCGAGTCCGTCGGTGAGCTAACAAAAGCTCTTCACTTTGCTCTCCAACTAATTTTGTCTGTGCGTCAAGTGCCTGTTCATTAAGAACATTATTGATAGTGTTATCCTTGGCTTCAGCCAAACCAGGTGGATAAATAAAGGCTAATAGCAAGAACACAATTGAGGATAGCTTTTTGAAACGCTTCACGTCTTTGCTTTTCCTAAACTATTGGTAATGATTTTATTTAATACTTAAATTGATTAACCATATAGTTCATAATTCACAAACTTTAAGAGCGCAAAAGTAATGAAAGTACTTGTATTAAATCTAAAGATAGTTAACTACAACAGGCGAGCAGATGATATACATCTGTTATGGGGCAAATGCACACAAAAGCGTTCAATTTCACAATTTTGTTATGTTAAATTTTATTGAAATAGCAATTATGAATTATGAATTATGAATTGAGGTAAAGCTATCTGTTTCGATAAGGGATAAAAATGATAGGGGCTGACTCATATTAGCTGCAAAGCCCAAAATTCCTGGATCTCGATGTTCGTAAAGTAACTGACCTTGGGTATCAAACAGAAAAGTTCCACCACGCTGAGTTAAGTAGGCAGAATTAGGTACATAAGTATGCCAATTGCTCAGAACTTCCACCATATTCCGTAGCCGTAGAGTAGCTAATTCAAAGGGACGTTGAAACCCAATTCCACCAGCTAATTGGAAAAACGAGCCTTGAAAGGCAGGTAGAGGAGTACCTTGAATAATTTCATCATCTTCAATGAGTTGAGGGGCTTGACGATCGCCTCTGTATCCCCGAAAAACTTCTCTTAGCGTTCCCGGACTTCCAAACCCTGCACACATGAACAGTAGATTTAGCCAAGCTTTCTGAGTAGGGGAAATTCCAGGGACAGGGAGATTCAGACCTGAATAAAGTTTGAGTTGTTGATGTAGTTCTGCATTAGGTTCAACAAATAAATTTTCGGCTGGAAATCCTGTATATTCACAGAATTTTGTTCCAGAGGCGCGATCGCCAATTCCGACTGCACGAATAGCGAGTTTTTCAGGAGGCAATTTTTTAGCTTCGCGCTGTAACCACCACGCATATTCAAGACTATCAAAATCCCCAAGTTGTGGCCAGACTAAAATAAGAATATGTGAGGCAGTTCCGCAATTTTCTAGTAGAGGTCGGGTTATGCCATCACTAACACGCTGAAGTTTGGTCTGATTAAGGATAGCGTAGGGATTCATTACAAAGTATTAACTGCTATTTAGCTATTCAATTTTAACTTAATACAGTTCAGATAAGACCAAAAAACTTGTAGAGACGGCGATTTATCGCGTCTCAAAAAGCCAAAATTTTTACCAGTAGCCCTTAACTGAACCCAACTCCGGCATTAATAGCGATCGCTTCCACTGGTCTTCCAATAGCTTGAATTTGGTTATAGAGGGTTTCGACTCCATTGTATGTGGCAAGATCCGCCTGTACGGTTTCAACCTTGGCACCTAGTTCTTCAAAAGCACCAGCCGCTTCATTAATGCTAGATCCGGTGGCTGTGACAACCAGATCAAAGCCGATTACAATCTTTCAACTTTTACCATCCTACGGAAGCAGTTGTGCGTAGGCGCAGCCCGCCGTAGGCATCGCGTCTTCCTAGTGAAAGATAACAACTGTGTATTTGAGAGTCATTCATAGAACATTTATCTACCTCTCAAGCTCAGAGTTTATTCCTTCAATGGCTTTTAACTGAGGAAACCGAATATAGCAGGTTAAAACTAACTGATTTATCCTGCATTTATCCATGATACCTAAGCAGGTTGTCTAATCACGCTGGGGGGAAGTGAAAATTCTGATTCGGGGAGATAGTGCTTATTCTAGAGAAGAGATTATGGCATGGTGTGAATCACAAAGAGAGATTGATTATGTGTTTGGATTGGCGCAAAACAGTCGATTAATTCAGCTTTCACAATCAATTAAATACCGTGCTTCTCAAGAATTATGAACAAAAACTGAAATCAATAGTTGAGTTTTTTGAATCCTTATTTGTACCGACACCGGATTTGCAACTGGCAGCTACAGCATTTGTGGAGAACTCAGTTTGGTATTCATCACTTAACTATAAAACTCTATGCTCTTGAAGTCGAAATTGTCGCGTTGTTGCCAAAGTGGAATATAGCAATCAAGGGGTAGATACTCGTTTTGTAGTAACTTCACTTTCCACTAATAAAATTCCTCCGGGAAAACTTTATACAGAAAAATATTGTCCAAGAGGCAATATAGAGAATTGTCTCAAAGAGGAAAAACTAGAACTAAGAAGTGATAGGACAAGTACCCATACATTTGCAGGTAATCAACTACGGTTGTGGTTTTCATCTGTTGCCTACATTTTAATAAATGCTTTACGGGAGAAGTGTTTAGCCAAAACAGAACTTCAAAACGCTACTGTTGGCACTATTCGGACAAAGTTACTGAAGTTAGGAGCAACTATCACGGTTAACTGCCGAAAAATTTTAATTTCAATTAGTAGTTCTTGCCCCTATAAAGGAATTTTCGCTCTGGCCTACAATTATTTATCTCTCTTAGCCTGTCCTGGTTAATTTTTACTTAATTGTCATCATAATGATTAGCTTGCTGGGGTTGAGTTTCCTGAATTTAACCCTGTTTTCGCCTACCTAATTATTGCTAATCATAGTTTTTACTCCAGTATTTCTCGTTTTATTCGTCTTTTATTTATCTTTAAAGCTTCGGATAATACGTGATTGTCTTCGGTTCCTGAATTTAATCCACTGATGTATAAAATATCCTTTCCTAAATTTTACTCATCTCAATGATTTTTTCGCACTTGTGAGAAATCCGGGCCTACCCATTTCTTCACTGCTCCACTGTTCAAGAGAATAGAACCTGTAGTGCTTATTCTGCATAACTTAGAGCTTTTCTTAGTGCCATTCGGTACTGTATCCTATCTATTTACAGCGTATACCGAGAAATATTTTTTACAACCTAGCCGACTTTTCAAACACCCTCTGACTGTTCAATTTCTGTGGCTGCATCTGATGTTTTTGCAGTTCTAGCCTCGCGCTGTTCAAATTCTACTACTGTTCCTGCGACCAATTCGGCTAGTGTTTCACGTCGTTTCATTTAAAGCGGCTCCATCATTTTGGGAAAACAATTACTTAGCTTGATATGTTTGTATTAGACTCTATAGAAAGAATTTGGCATCTTTTACTGTGTTGAAACAAAGTTACCGCAAAAATTGTATCCAGCAGTTATGCAATGCTCTAAGCTAATCGGCACTTAAGTTGCATAATAAGAAAGTGAAGCCGCTTTTACTGCTTGTGAGAAATGCGGGTATATCCTTCATAATTGTAAGTTATTTAATCCACATTCTTTACTGTATCTCATAACAGTAAGAAGTGCTGTATAGATGATTTATAGCCTTGTGAATTAATATTTAAATTTATGAATTGCGAATCATATTAACTCTTCCCTTGCGTCCTATCGGTACACACATCGGTGTCCCCACAACCGGGTCAGTCAAAATACGACACTCTAAGCCAAAAACTTCTTGCACCATTTGCTCAGTCATTACCTGCTTGGGTTCTCCAGCTGTTAAAATCCTGCCTTGTTTTACCGCAACCAAGTAATCAGCATAACGACAAGCCTGATTTAAATCATGTAGCACCATAACAATAGTCCGTCCCTGATGCTGGTTCAATTCATATAACAAATCTAAAATTTCTATCTGATGTGCCAAATCCAAAAAAGTAGTCGGTTCATCCAACAGTAAAATATCTGTATCTTGCGCTAGTGTCATTGCAATCCAGGCACGTTGTTGTTGTCCACCAGACAAGGTATCTAATCCTCTTTCGGCTAACTCTAACAAGGTTGTAATCTCTAGTGCCTGTTGGACAATTTTTTCATCTTTTTCAGACCACTGCTGCAACCAATTTTGATAAGGATAACGTCCTTGTGCTACCAAGTCTCTGACTGTTAATCCTTCCGGTGCAACTGGACCTTGCGGTAAGATCGCTAATTGCTTTGCTACGTTTTTAGTAGAAAGATTAAAAATAGATTGTCCATCAAGATAGACTGTACCGCCATTGGGTCTGAGAAGTCTAGCTAGACCTCGCAGCAATGTTGATTTACCGCAACCATTTGCACCTACTAAAGCAGTAATTTGCCCGGCGGGAATTGACAGATTCAGGTCACGAACAATTGGCATACCATCATAAGCTAAAGACAGACCCTTGGTTGATAATCCTTTCATAGTTAATATCATCTTGAATTTTGTAGCTTGCTTTCCATAAGGTATTTTGAATTGATTTGTACTCTATTTTTTTCGATTACGAATTAACAAATAGAGAAAGTAAGGTGCGCCGATAGTAGCAGTCACTACCCCACAAGGAATTTCTATAGGTGCAAAAAGCGTTCTTCCTAGCAAGTCTGCCATTACAACAATCATGCCCCCTAAGAGTGCGGAAGTAGGAATCAAGCTTTCATGGGTTGCACCTACCAACTGTCGTCCTAAATGGGGTGCGATTAAACCAATAAAACCAATATTTCCGGCGGTGGCGACTCCTCCACCTGCTAAGGCTACACCCACCAGCACGAGTAAACCACGTTGCCATTCCACCCGACTACCTAAACTTTTTGCAACATCATCTCCCAAATTTAAAGCGTTCAAATGCCTGGCCAATGTCAAAGCCATTGGGATAAAAACAATTAACCAAGGTGATAGAGAAAATACTTGCTCCCAAGTACGTCCGTAGACGCTCCCAGCTAACCAAACCAAAGCATTACTAACGTCAGAAATTTCGCCAAAGGTAATCATCAGGGTGGTTATAGCATTGGCGATCGCAGATAAACCAACACCCATTAAAATTAATAAAATCGGTGAACTACCGTTATTCCAAGCCAGCGAGTAAATTAAAATCGCCATTAGCAAAGCACCAGCAAAGGCTGATAGAGGCAAAGTGTAAATTGGTGCTGATGGAAACAGTACAATTACTACAACTGCCGCCAAACTTGCTCCAGCGTTGATGCCGATAATACCGGGATCAGCCAATGGATTGCGTGTCAGTCCTTGAAATATAGTACCTGAAATTGCCAGCGCCATTCCCACCATAAAAGCCACAAGGGTGCGGGGTAGACGCAGATTTTGAATCACGAATTGATGGTCTGGGTTTCCTGTATCTAAACTCAATATAGTTTTCACGATATCCAAAGGCGAGATTGGATATTCACCCCGCCCGACATTCATCACCATCGCCACTGCGATCGCTACTACCAAACATAGCAATACGACTGGTACACGTCGGTCGATTCGAAAAGATATCACCTGTGAACGAATGACTAGCCAATCAACCTTCATTTTTTCACCCTTGACTTAGCCAGGTAGACAAAAAAAGGAGCGCCAACTATTGCTGTCATTACACCTACAGGTAACTCCTGTGGTTTGAGCAATACACGGGCGGCAATATCTGCAACTAGGAGCAAAATTGCCCCCAAAACTGCACAATAGGGTAATATCCAACGATAATCGGCTTTAATGTAAAATCTCACTATATGGGGAACGACTAAACCAATGAAGCCGATTGGCCCTGCAAGGGCAACGGAACTTCCTGCTAGTAAAACTACGCTGATAGCGGTAAATATTTTGATCCAAGCTGTCTGTTGCCCCAAACCTTTAGCGACATCTTCACCTAAACTCATAGTGGTAATTTGTCTGCCGAGGGCAAAAGCTATAACTAATCCGATGCCGGCGAAAGGCAGTAGTTGTAAGAATAAATTAAAATCTCGACCAGATAATGAACCAGCTAACCAAAATCTAACTTGTTCGAGTGTTTGTTGGCTGACAATCAGGATACCAGTAGTGAAAGAAGAAATTAAAGCAGTTAAGGCCGCTCCTGCTACTGTTAGATTCAATGGGGTGGCTCCTCCTCGTCCCACAGAACCAAGGATGTAAACTAACACTGCTGTTACTCCCGCACCCAGAAATGCTACAAAGGCGTAAATACTAGGGGATGAGCTGCCAAAAATAAAAGTTGCGACTACAACAAAGAGGGCGGCTCCCGACTCTATACCCAAAATACCTGGATCTGCTAAGGGGTTTCGCGTCAAACCCTGCATCAATGCTCCCGATACAGCAAGGGCTGAACCTACAAGGATAGCAATGAGTGATCGCGGTAATCTCACAGTCTGAATAACTAAGTGATCATAGGAACCATCAAATGCTATAAAAGATGTCAAAATCTTACCTAGAGGTATTTCTGCTGCACCTAGCGTCACACTGAACAGCAAGCAAATTACTAGCATACATAGTCCCAAAACCAGACCAAATAAGGCTGAAATTTGTGGCTTTTTCAATTCTCTAGATGAGAGTGTAGTTGCTTTTATCATTTGATTCTGCCGTCACTGGAAAATACTACGCTCTGCTGATTAGTTGTTTTTTCACTAGGCACTCTCAATATTTAACAGCTTTTTAATCATTAGAGTTGATAATCTTTCTTGATAAATATATAGATTACACGATCGTGTAGCCTTTTCCCCATTTTTTAAACGGAATAAAGCATACTGTTATAGCTTTGATATAGTTTCTCAACAAGGTGGTATTGTTAGATCAACTTAAATCTGCTTTGTCAAGGTCACTTGCGTGCCAAGAGGTTACTGGGGACTGGGAAGCAGAGGAAAATAATCAATGCCCAATACCCAATACCCAATGCCCAATGCCCAATAAGCAGTTTCAGTCACCAAGCGTTACATCTGTAAATGGTGGTGTTCATGAGGATTGATAGTTTACTTAAGGTTTACAAACGAAAATCAATACGCGTTTTACCTTTAATACTTAGCTTGATACTGGTTTTGTTTGTCGGAAGCCGCACTATAGCTGTACCAACAAAATCCACAGAGATATTATGGGATACATACGGTGTGCCGCACATCTACGGTAAAGATAACCAAAGTGCATTTTATGCCTTTGGCTGGGCACAAATGCAGAGTCATGGAAATTTACTTTTGCGTCTCTATGGTCAAGCACGGGGACGCGCAGCCGAATATTGGGGAGAGGAATACCTGGAGTCAGATCGTTGGGTACAGACTACGGGAGTACCAAAACGCGCTAGTAATTGGTACAAAGCACAGAATCCAACTTTTCGTAGTTATCTCGATGCTTTTGCTGCTGGGATCAATGCTTATGCAAAACAAAATCCGAAGTTAATTGACGATCAAGTTGAGATAGTGCTACCAGTCAAGGCAGAAGATGTCATGGCTCACTTACATCGGGTACTCAATTTCACCTTTGTGGTTAATCCAGAAAAAGTATTAGACCTAAGCAAAGAAAAGTTGCAAGCAGGATCTAATGGTTGGGCGATCGGACCAACTCATTCTGCCAATGGGAACGCCATGTTGTTAGCAAACCCACACCTACCTTGGTCAGATTTATTTTTGTGGTATGAAGCCCAAATCACCGCACCAGGAATTGATGCTTATGGGGCAACACTTGTAGGTGTTCCCGTATTAGCGATCGCCTTTAACAACAACTTAGGTTGGACTCACACCGTTAATACATACGATGGTTGGGATGTTTATGAACTCACACTTGCAGGTAATGGGTACCGCTTTGATGACAAAGTTCGTAACTTCCAGACAAAAACTCTTTCCTTAAAGGTGAAGCAAAAAGATGGCTCCTTGCAAGAGCAACCATTAGTAGTGAAAAGTTCCGTCCACGGGCCAGTGGTAGCCGAGAAAAATGGTAAAGCCGTGGCACTGAGAGTTGCAGGTCTTGACCGACCAGGTGTACTCCAGCAGTGGTGGGATATGGCACGGGCAAAAAACCTTAACCAGTTTGAAAAGACACTCCAGCGCTTGCAATTGCCAATGTTTACGGTGATGTATGCGGATCGAGAAGGGCATATTATGCACCTATTCAACGGTCAAGTTCCAGTACGCTCTAGTGGTGATTTTGCATACTGGGAAGGCATAATCCCAGGAAATACATCTAAAACGTTGTGGACAAAAATTCATCCTTACAAAGATTTACCACGCATAGTTGACCCGGAGAGCGGATGGTTGCAAAATGCAAATGATCCACCTTGGACAACTACATTTCCGGCCGCTATTAAAGCAGATAATTACCCGCCTTACATGGCACCTCGTTTCATGGGTTTCCGCTCCCAACGTTCTGTAAGGATGTTGGCTAAGGATGACAAAATCTCTTTTGATGAAATGGTTGCATACAAGCACTCTACTCGCATGGAACTGGCTGATCGGATTTTGGATGATTTAATTCCGGCTGCACGCAAATATGGTCAGGGTTTAGGACAAAAAGCAGCCAATGTCCTAGAAGCCTGGGATCGGCAAGCCAATGCAGATAGTCGCGGGGCCGTATTATTTGCCTTTTGGGTGCAACAGATGGACTTAGATAAAACGTTTAGTAAACCCTGGAATGAAAATTCTCCACGTACCACACCCGATGGTTTAGCTAATCCTGAAAGTGCAGTTGCAACTCTACAAGCAGTTGCAGCAGAGATAGAAAAGACTTATGGGGCACTTGATGTACCGTGGGGCAAGGTTTTTCGGCTACGATTGGGTGATGTGGATTTGCCTGGTAATGGTGGAGATGGCAGCCTGGGAATTTTTCGGGTACTGAATTCTGCTCCCGCAGAAAATGGGCAGTTCCAAGCCGTTGCAGGTGATTCCTATGTGGCTGCAATTGAATTTTCTAACCCTGTACGAGCAATGGCACTCACCAGCTACGGTAACGCATCTCAACCCGGATCGCCCCACATTAAGGATCAGTTACAGATGTTCGCTAACAAAAAGTTGCGGACTGTGTGGCGCGATCGCTCAGATATTCTTGCCCATCTAGAAGAACGCAAAATATTCTGAGGTTAATAGTCTACTTTTAGCGCTTGCGATCGCCCAAAAACTTCTAAGTGTCTGGGGCGATCGCATGACGGTATATTCTTTATTTGAGTGTAAATAGGTGAGAAGAAACTTGTTCCATTTGTGCAGACTTGCCATAAAAACTATGTTTAGCTTTGCTTGTACAAAGCATCTGTCAGTTGATGTTTTTGATTAAATAGGGATAAAAACGCCAGTAATACAACTCCTATAGTGGCGATCGCAGTTCCCGATGCTTGGGCAAAAATAATCACAATTTGGTAGCGGATAGCATCTGTAGGACTCGCACCAGCCAAAATCTGACCAGTCATCATTCCTGGTAGACTAACTAACCCCATCACCATCATTGAGTTAATTGTGGGAATCATCCCGATTCTTAATGCTTCTTTAATTGGTTGATGTGCAGCTTCCCAACGAGTTGCACCTAAAGTTAATAGTGCTTCTACTTGTTCTCGACGATTAATTAAATCCTCCATAAAACGTTCTAACGCCAGAGATGTACCAGTCAGGGCATTACCCAAAATCATACCTAACAGAGGAATGATATATTGAGGATCATACCAAGGATGTACTTGAATAATGGCGCTAACAGTAAAGCCTGTAACTAAAAATGAACCACAAAAAAGCGAAATAAAATTATTCCAATAAATACTGACAAACCGTCGGCGAGTCCGATTAACACTTGATATACTCGCCATAATCGTCATAGCTAAAGCTAAAGCTATAATTAATATTGGGTTACTAAGAGTAAATACCCATTGTAATAAGTATCCTACCAATAATAATTGCACTACCATGCGTAGTGAAGCAATTAAAAGGCTTTTTGTTAACCCTAAATTCAGAGCAAATGAAAGACCTATATTAATGAGAATAAATAAAGCTGCTAACGCAAGTTGCGTATAACTAATAGAAATATAATTATCTTCCATTATTCGTTAGATTCTAAGTTAATTTGACGATGGGTAATGCGCTGCAATTGTGCCGAATCATGACTAGTCCAAAGATATGCTCGTTGGATGTCTTCTTTTTGCCAAGCTGCAACCAAAGCTTCTAAACAATTGGCTGTAGCGACATCTAATGAGGCGGTAGGTTCATCAAGCAATAACACCAAAGGGGAAAGTTGCAAAGCGCGCAGAAAAGCCACAATTTGAGATTCACCGCCAGAAATTGCACTTACAGGACGTTGTAAAAAATCAGCAGGTTTATGTAAAAGTTGTAAATAATTAAGAATTAGTTCGCGTTTGTAAACTTGATGTCGATGGGCTGCTAAACGATAAACTTGTTGGAGATTATCTTCTACAGTTCCTTCCCAAAGTGCAGGGCGCTGGTGGAGATAAACAACTTGAGAGCGATAATTGGGTGTGTAGTAAGCATCGATAGATTTTCCTTGAAAAAAGATGTATCCTGCTTGTATTGGATCGAGACTAGCGATCATTCTTAGCAGCTGACTTTTACCACAACCGGAAGCACCAACTACAGCAACCCGTTCTCCTGGTAGAAGTTCAAAATTTAAATTTTGCCATAACCATTGATTTTGGATTTTTCTACCTAAGCCTTGTACTGATAAAACTGGAGCGTTAGTAAATGATTCTGAATTGGTTATAGAGCTTTGACTTCGTTGATTTACCATTCAGCTTGTTTGTAGGAGTTTTTTTAATAGACTTGTTAGGAAATAACCCTCTTTTGTCACTATTGATAATGCCAATCTACACGTCGATTAGGGGGCAGATGCTTAAGTAAGTCTTCCTAATTACAGCCATTATCGAGTTGATACAAAAGAATTTCCCACTTTTGGTCTGTTAACTAGAGTACAGCATAGCTGCCACATAAGGCTTTTGCTGTCAATGCACTTCGATAGAATAAAAGATGTCAAATGGGTTCTATAGCAATCCGAGATAAATCGTAAAAAACACGTAGATTTCGTAACAAATTTTTAATGCTACTCTACTTCTACTAGATGACTAACACGATATTGCTTAATTTTTTCCAAGGGTTCATTTTCTCCCGAAGAAAACGCGGTTATTATATAACCACTGACTTCTACCTTGGCTTCATAAGCACCACTTTTACTTCCATCTGGTGTAGTGAAATCAATCCGAACATCTGCCCATTCTTGATTAATTTCATCCTGAGCAATAACTCGACCTGATTTTTGGTATTTGAGCCAATTCCAGCCCGCTTGCATCCATATTTCTCTTTCTACAATTTGCACAAACTTGGATAAACCACCCCATCCCCGATAATAAGGATAAAGTTCTTTTACGGAACCGTCATTCCATATCAATAAATCCAAAATTCCTGGCTGCAAATGACCGTAGTAGCGTCCTTGAGGTAAATCAACTAAGGTAGGCGCAAACTGGTGACCACCAAAATGGCTACATCGCCAAACGCGCAAGTTGCTATTAGTTACAGCACCATACTCAGAACGCAATTTTTTATAAAGAGGATAACCAAATCTGCTACAAGCAGCATCAACGTTACCGTGGTTGCAAACAAGTAATTCTCTAAGATGATTACTTTTTTGCCGATACTGTTCAAAATCTGGTAGCTTTTCTGGTTCTTTTATTAAAGCTAGTGCTAAAGCGCCAATCTCAGCATCGGGTACGAGAAATGCTTGTTTCTCATACTCAGCAAATAATCCTGCTGGTCTATGGTAGTGAAATACGTGCTTGTAACCAGGTATAGAGTACTCCTGATCTGGAGCGATCGCCAGTTGCCGAATTGTTCTACCATGTTCCCAAACAAAATTCAATGCGTCCAACACTCCTTGCGGCATTGGTTCGGTTTCAATCCAAATCTCAACTGGCCAGGGTTGTGGAGCTTCAATAATTAAATATTGTTCAACTGCTATGGCAGAGCCGATAGGGTCTTCACCATTAGCTTGGGAAACTTCGGAACAGAAACGGCATTTGTTACGGATCTGGTTGATTACCATATTCAAATTGACCTACACACCATAAAACATTAAAAAGAATCGCCCGTTGCTCATTGTTTCAACAGTCGCTCGGATTTTTATAAATGAGTTTTTGGTATTTTGCACTGCTAAAGTCAGCAAATCATAATTTTAATGGAATTTATTAGTACTAAATTACTTAAAAAGAATTATTGCTAGGTTAACAGTCGTTTTTATAGTATACTGCTTTTGCATAAGTTTCTCAATTAGTTTTGATTAAATTATAACTTTCGGGACAATCCTGGCTAAAATTTGGCGACGTTATGAAAATTGGTCTAGAACAGTTTTGGAATTTATTGATAGACTATCTCAAGCCCCAAAAGGGGCGCGTTGCCAAGTTTGCGATCGCTCTATTAGCTAGTATCGGCTTGCAACTCCTCAACCCGCAAATTCTACGTAATTTCATTGATACAGCTGTAGCAGGCGGTTCAGTACAAAACTTATTCTCCGCCGCATTTCTATTTATCGGTGTAGCTTTAGTGATGCAATTAATGTCAATTGTGGCTACATACTACGGTGAAAACGTTGCTTGGACAGCTACTAATGCCTTACGTGCTGATTTAGTTGAACATTGCCTGAAACTCGATTTATCTTTTCACAAAGTTTCAACACCTGGTGAATTAGTGGAACGAGTGGACGGTGATATTCAGAACCTTTCAAAATTTTTCTCGAAATTTAGCGTTTACATCTTAGGCAGTTTGCTACTGATTTTGGGTGTGATTGTGGTGATGTTCGCCGAAGATTGGCGAGCTGGTATAACTATTTCATTTTTCGCCCTCACAGCATTATCTATCCTAATTCGTCTGCGTTCCATTGCCGTTCCTCATTGGGGAAGCTATCGCCAAGTCAATGGAGAGTTTTTCGGATTTTTGGGTGAGCAACTAACAGGCATTGAAGACATAAGAGCAAATGGTGCGAAAACTTATGTTATGCATCGCTTTTACAAAATTCTGCACCGTTGGCTACCAACTTATCACAAAGCACGCTTTGCTGATACTATTCTCTGGACTACAACCAACGGTATATTCACGCTAGGTAATGTCATTGCTTTGGCTGTAGCTCTTTACCTTTGGAATCAAAAAGCGATCACTATCGGAACTGCATATATATTTTTTTACTACACTACTCTTCTTAGCGAACCAATTGAGCAGATTCGCACTCAGTTAGAAGAGCTTCAACAGGCAGAAGCCAGCATTTATCGTATCCAAGACTTATTTCAAGTACAATCACAACTGAGTGCAGGAGGTAAAGAGCGACTTCCTCATGGCGCACTTTCTGTTACATTTGAAAATGTCTCATTTAGCTATAGCGATGTCCAAGGACAAGCCTCCACGAGTCTACGCATCAAAAAGCAAGAGACAAAACCAGAATTGATCCTGCAAGATATATCTTTCCATTTACCGCCCAATCATGTATTGGGACTATTAGGACGTACAGGTAGCGGTAAAAGCACTTTAGCACGCTTGTTGCTGAGATTATATGACGCACAATCAGGCACAATTTGCTTAGGGAATGTACCCATCAACCAGACTCCCTTAACAGATTTACCCAAGCATGTCGGGTTAGTAACTCAGAATGTGCAGTTATTCCAAACCACAGTCCGCAACAATCTCACCTTTTTTAACCAAAATATCAGCGACGAACGCATCTATCAAACCTTAGAGATGCTGGGATTATCTGCATGGCTACATTCATTACCTAAAGACTTAGACACTGAATTAGGGCCTGATAGTAGCGGCTTATCAGCAGGACAGGCGCAATTGTTAGCATTTGCCCGTGTTTTTCTCAAAGACCCTGGCCTAGTAATTTTAGATGAAGCATCCTCACGCCTCGATCCCACAACAGAAAAACTCATTGAAAAAGCTATAGATCAGCTACTAATTGGGCGTACCGGCATCATTATCGCTCACCGATTAGCAACCGTGCAAAGAGCAAATCAAATTCTGATTTTGGACAGAGGTCGAGTAAGCGAATATGGTTTGCGAGAAGAATTAATTCAAAACTCTAATTCGCACTTTGCTCAGTTACTCAAGACTGGTTTGGCAGATTTATTAGTTTAATTCTGGATATGCCAATTTATCTAACATTCTTCTAATTACAAATTACGTAAGTGCAAGCCTTGCCATAGACTATTACAAATTACGAATTATTATGTTGTCAACAAACAAAAAACCACAAGGCTGGAAATTATTATGGAACCTAATTTGCTATCAACCAAAACTCTACATAATTGACACCTGCTTCTGGATTTTAATTACGGGCTTGCCTGCAATTCCTGGGCTAATTATCCGAGAATTCTTTGATAGCCTAACAGGGAAAGCACAATTTGGGTTAACACCTTTAGCTTGGATTGCATTGTTGTTGGCTTTGAATTTAGGACATGTTGGGACAATATTTGCAGGGCGCTTAACCAAAACTCAGCACCGTTTTACCATGAGTTCGTTGCTGCGACGCAATCTTTTAGAACGTTTGTTAAACAATCCTAATGCTCAACCTATGATTGTTAGCAGTGAGGCGGAAAAAGCTGTATCTCAAGGTGAAATTATTAGTTATTTTCGTGATGATGCTACACAAATAGAAGACAATGTAGCATGGGTATCGGAACTACTTGGTGAAGGAATATTTGCTGTTCTCTGTTTGGTGATTTTATTAAGTGTTAATGTCCAAATGACTTTGTTTGTTTTTCTGCCTTTAGTTGCGATGATCGCAATTATTCAAAAAGCAGAAACTTACATCAAACGATACCGCAAAGCTAGTCGCCAAGCAACAGAAAAGGTGACAGGAATTTTAGGCGAAATGTTTAGTTCGGTGCAAGCGATTAAAGTAGCTGGTGCAGAACAAGATATGTTACATCATTTTCGCACTCTCAACGACAAACGCCGCCAAGTGATGGTGAGAGATAGCTTATTAAATGCCATGTTAGATTCAGTATTTCAAAACATGGTAAATCTAGGGACGGGTTTAATTTTACTGCTAGCTTCTGTGTTAATTCAGAGTCAAACTAGTAAACTGACTGTAGGTGACTTTGCTCTGTTTATTTATAATCTTTCCTTTGTCACTGGCTTTTTCAACTCTTTAGGGAGATTCATGGCATTGTACAAGCAAACCGAAGTCTCCTTTGAACGGATGACAGCTTTGCTTTCTGGTGTGACAGCAGATACTTTGGTCGCCAAAAACCCACTTTATCTGAATAACCTACGCAATCGCAAACAATCACTGCCACCCTTAGAACAACCACAAAGGCAAAAGAGCGATCGCTTACAATTGTTAACCATATCTAACCTCACTTACCACTATCCTGGTACTAACCAAGGAATAACAGACATAAGCTTTCAGCTAGAGCGCGGTAGTTTGACTGTCATTACTGGTCGCATTGGTTCTGGTAAAACTACACTACTACGAGTTTTATTAGGATTATTACCCAAGCAATCAGGTGCTATTTATTGGAATGGCTGTTTAGTAGAAGACCCTATTAATTTCTTTGTACCACCTCATAGTGCTTATACTCCTCAAATCCCCCAACTCTTTAGTTATAGCCTCAGAGAAAATCTTTTATTGGGTTTAGATAAAGATGATTATGAAATCGAAAAGGCGCTAAAAATGTCTGTGTTTGAGCAAGATTTAGCCGCCATGAATGAAAAAATGGAAACTTTAGTAGGAGCAAAAGGAGTTAGGCTATCTGGTGGACAATTGCAACGTTTAGCAGCTGCTAGAATGTTCGTTCGTAAACCGGAATTGATGGTTTTTGATGACCTTTCTAGTGCATTGGATGTAGAAACAGAATTAGCTTTATGGTCAAGAATATTTAACAATACAAGTGAAGAAGAAAATTGGATACCAACTTGTCTTGTGGTTTCCCATCGGCGTTCTGTTTTACGTCGCGCCGACCAAATCATTCTACTAAAGGCAGGTAAAATAGCAGCGCAAGGAAAGTTAGATCAAATTATTAGCAAAGGTCAAGAGTTAAATTTTTGACTATATCAACTAAGCGATAGCCTCAGGTGTAGGAGGAATGCGTACTAGCAAATGCGATCGCAGTTTCCCAGGTAGTTTCGGCGGTAAAACATACCCATCTTGGCTTTCTTGATAAAGCAGGCTGAATTCCAACAACTCAGTGATATTTTCTTCTGTCAAATCCACAAAATGGTATGTATATTTTTGTGGACAAACAAAGCTAACAGCACAAGAATATTTTTTAACGCAACTCCAGAAACATCCCACAGGCTCTATATTGAGAGTGCTGTAAGCAAAATTATTTTTTTGAGTCTCTAGCAGCTTCAGTAAGAGTTGATTTCCCTCGGCGCGATCGTCTGCTTCTTCGTGGTCGAGAACAGCACTACATGATTTACAAACAAATAAACTATGAAATTTCATACTTGAGTACTTTATAAAAAGTATTTAAACAACTATTCAAACACTAAATTGGCGACGTTCGGACTACTTCCGAATAAATAAAGGTGTGTTAATTAGATACTTAAATAAATCATCAATAATTGCATTTGCAGCTAACATACCACTCCCAATCCAGTAACTTGAAACCAAATAAACTTTATTTTCTTTTACAGCTTTTAAATTTTTCCACAGGGGACTTAATTTAAGCTGATCTAATTTGTTTTGCGCTGTTTGATTGCCTTTGACATTATTTTCAGCCGTCCATATAAATATTACATCACCATCTGCTTTTTCGATTAATTCATTACTGATGGACATTTGAATCGGATTATTAAATAAATTTTTTGCTTTTGATGCCGTTAAATTTTGAGATTCTGGACGAGATAATCCAGCATCTTGCAAAACAGTTCCGCAGAAAGAATCACGTAAATAAATGTTGATATTATTAGGATAAACTCGAACTACAGAAATTTTAGCTTAGACAACAATTATTATGAACTCACCATAGCTATCCTTCTTGAACCGGATTCTGAGCGTTGAATATTTACAAAGATGATGACTGAACCATATATTTAAACAAGTCATCAAGTAGCTTATTGACTCCAAAAAAACCGAATGTCCACCATCTATTTACTTGGACTTCATACACTTGATTATTTTGTGCTGCTTTGAGCGTAGTTAAAAGAGGATTTTTGAAAAACGTTTGTGTTAATTGCTGAGTATCATTCATGACAAATAAAATATCTGCATCGTACTTTTTTAATACCTCAATACTCGATACTAAAGTATCTTCCTTTTGGTTTACTAGTGTAGGTATAAGTCTGATACCAATGTCTTGGAAAACTTGATTATAAGTTTCATTATCTGAATATGTAGCGATGAGATTTTCTCCAAAAAGATTAATCACTGATACTTCTATATTTTTTAGACGCTCACCCATTAAATTTTGCAACTTTTTAACTCGTTCATAGTATTGAGCGATGACTTTTTCTGCCTTTTCACTCTCACCTAGTACTTGAGCAATAAAACGGAGATTTTCTTTAAAAGAGTAATTTAGACCCGGTAAATCTACGACAACTGTAGGTGCAATCGCTGATAATTGTTTATAGAAACTTTTCTGGTATTCACGCATCAAAATTAAATCGGGTTTGAGCAAAATAACTCTTTCCAAATTAGGCTGATTTCCATCACCAACTATCTCAATACCAGCTGCTTCTTCATTGGTTACACCACGGAATAAAAATTCGTACTGTGGAAAATAACTTACTGTACCAATTGGTTTGACACCCAGAGATAGAACAGGATCTAAAAGACCAACATCATTTAATACAATAATTCGCTGTGGCTTGACAGGAATTCTTGTTTCACCCAAAGCGTGTTTGACTACGCGTGTAGCTACTGGTAATTGAGAACTAGCTGAGTTATTGTCACCTTGAATTTGCTGATTTGGAAAAAGATAGATATGGCTTACCCAAAGTAAAGCAATAGTAATAATTCCTAGTAAAAACAGTTTGATAGGGAGCTTGATTTTCATACTTTGGCCTCTTTCTTCTTCACACTGTGAATGAAGCAATAGAAAGCCTCTACGCGTCTATAAATATGGCGACAAACGTAGTGGCTCCTATAGTGTTAACTAAAATTCAAACGAAATTGTCCCTATCACCGTAAACGGTGCGCCTGGAATTACTGTATTTCTGCCAAAGTTAAATGACTCAAAATACCTCGTGCCAAACAGGTTTTCGATATTGATGGCGGCTCTCCAGTTATCACGCTTGTAATAAATTGCGGCATCAGTTCGCAGATAGCTAGGTAATGTAAAAGTATCGTCAGAATCAAGGGTAGGGAGATCACCACCTACTCTATCTGAAAGGTAGTACAAACCTAAACCAAAGCCTAAACCTGTCAAATTACCTTGGAGAAATTGATAAGTTGTCCATAAACTAGCTTTGTGTTCCGGTACCTTGGCTACTCTAGAACCAACTCGAAAATCATTGCTTTCAGTAACGATCGCATCTGTATAACCGTAAGCAGCAATAATATTCCACCCAGGTAGAATTTCACCAGCAACATCTAGTTCAATCCCTCTGCTTCTCTGTTCTCCAATTGGCAGACTAAAGCCATCAGGATCATTAGGATTAGCCGTACCAATATTGGTTTTGGTAATTTCGTAAGCTGCTAAAGTTGCTGAAAGTTTATCATTTAAATCTACCTTGACGCCCACTTCATATTGAGTACCGCGTTCAGGCTCCAAAAATGTGTTATCAGCACTTTGAGCAAAATTTGGTGCAAACGAGCGACTATAACTAGCATAGAGTGAAATTGGTTGAATTGGCTGATATACAATACCAATTCGGGGAGTGAAGGCTTCATCGTACTGAATAGTACGTGTTTCAGAGAGCCTATTGAACTGGTTTTGATCCACAGTATCAAAACGCCCACCTATCAGCAGCTTAAAATTGTCTGAAAATGCTATCTGGTCTTGCAAATAGATGCCCAATGTCTCTGTTTTGGAGTTACCATCTCTAACTACATTTGTTAGTTCTGAAAGACCTGGCCTTGAGATAAGGTTGTAAACTGGGTCAAAGATGTTTATAGATGGAGTTAATCCTCCAGGGAGCCGCCTCTGTGAGCCATCACTCTTTTGTCTGGCGAGATCAAGTCCAACTAAAAGTGTGTGTTGGATTGAACCCGTCGTAAATTTACTAACAAGATCTGTTTGTAAAGAGTACCTTTCAGTGTAGTCATCGTTGGATCGAAAGTTACGCGATAATTCACCAGTACCCTCATCGAGGTCTAAAGGTTGAGCGCGGTAATCAAAGCTATCATTTGAAGTGTATCGAAATGCATTGCGGAGTGTTAAATTTTCATTAAAACGATGCTCTAGCCGATAGCCAACATTTACCTCTTCTACTTCGCGCCTATCTCCTGGTTCACCTAAAAATCTGCTAGTGGGAATATCAGCAATCCCTCGACCAAAAGCAACTAAACCTTGGTCAAATGTGCGCTCATCTTTAAGATAATCTACATTAACTAATAAGTTAGTTTTATCACTAAGCTTTAAGTCAAATATAGGTCCAAAGAAGGAACGCTCACTATCTACAAAATCTCGGAAACTACTACCATTCTCGTAAGCAACATTCAGTCGATATAGTAATGATTTATCTGGGTTGAGTGGGCCGGAAATATCAATACTAGGACGATAGTAACTAAAGTTGCCCGCAGAGAAATCAGCCGAATAATAGGGCGTACTCAGAGGTCTTTTCGTGACTAAGTTAATGATTCCTCCTGGTTCAGCATTGCCATATAACACAGAAGCAGGCCCTTTGAGGACTTCTATCTGCTCAATATTGGCAAGTTCTCGCAATGTATCGCCAGGTTCTCTAAAACCATCTCGAAAAGTTGAATTAAAATCAAAGCCTCTAATATTGAAATTATCAACTGTTCCTGCAAAAGAATCGCCTTCTACAATACCACTAACATTACGTATTGCGTCTGTGAGCCTAGTAATTTGTTGGTCTTTTAAAACCTGTCTAGGAATTACCTGAATCGATTGGGGAATATCACGAATTGGGGTATCGGTTCTAGTGGCCCCTGATGCTTCTGGTACACGATATCTATCTTGTTCACCTGTCACAACCAATTCAATTGGTTCTTCATTCTCAGGTGTCTCGGCTGTAGGTGGTTCTGAAGGCGTTTCAGTTGTTGGTTGTTCTGTTGACGGTGTTGGTTGGGTTTGGGGAGTCTCACTGGTTGGTTGTTCTGCTGGTGGTATTTGGCTAGTGGATATAGTTGGTATCACCCCAAAAATTAAGCCTTCATTATCATCAAATAGCTCTACTTTTGGCGCACTTGCTTTACCCGTTACAGTTACCCGAATTGTATTCGCATCTAAGTTGCTTACAGTAACTGCTGTAATTCCTGTAAATGGGTTTTCTTGACTGAATACCTCACCAGTCGATAAACGCAATTGAGCGTTGGGGATATCTGCAATAAAATTATTCCCCTCACTTTTGCTGAGAGGTTGCAACTGTTCCCCTTGAGCCGTTTCTAAAATTATCTCCAGTTGTTTATCGACTGAGTTGAGTCTGACTCCGGTAACTTGTACAACTACCGATGCTTGAACTAGCTTTTGAGTGCTTTTGGTTCTGTGTTTTAATGCTCTTTTTGCGAGGCTATAGGGTTGATTTGCAGTTTGTTTAGAAATCGCCTCTTGATCGTTAGAAGTTGTTTCTTGCTGTTTTTTAGGAAGTTGTACTTCTTCACCCCAAGCGGAAGTTGCTAACAATAAAGCAAATGAGCCTGTCAGTAACAGGCTTTTAAGTAACAGCACTGGTTTCATCTATTTCCTCACACATGGTTAATAAGCTGTTAACACCCTGATATAATTGATTTTCTAGATGCTTACTAAAATTTATTAGCACTAGTCTTATCAAGATTAGACTATTACATTATCAAAAAGTAGTTAAAAGAGATATATTTTTTTGAGTACTTATGTCAATAAACCTAGATAAGCTAATATACGTATTCTAGCTAATCTTAAGTATATTACTATACTGGGTTTTCTATATATTAGGACAAAATATTTACATTAATGATTTTAGAGGTAATTCAAAGTTTTGATGGATCTTATCGTGCCGTGCTATGGCTAGCAAAGCAATTGATTGGTCAAAAGCAAGTATAAGGCATCTATCTGAAGAATGATGTTTTACGAAAAAGAGGGAGTAACTAGGATAAAAATTTAATAGAATTCTGTGAAAATAAAAATTAAAAGAGAATCATTTGCGTTAATGTGATATAGATAATATTGAGAATAAATTGCAAGACTGTGTGTAAGATTCTTATTTATGAACTCTAGCGATCGCTAAACTTGCCCATTACCCAAGACTGTGCGTTAATCTGACTTTGGTCAAGAAGTCTACAAACCTCTAGTGCAGTTTTCAGCTAAACCACTTATGACAGTTACATTCCAAAATTAGGTGTGCATCCAAATGCCTGAACATAAGAATACTCAAAGCAGTAATGCCTTTGAAGGCATTTGCGAATTTTCTACTGTTGTTGAACTTTTACGTTATAGAAGTAGCCGACAGCCAAAACAACTGAGTTACACATTCTTGTCTGATGGTGAAACACAAAGCGATCGCCTGACCTATCAAGAGCTAGATAGATGTAGCCGAGCGATCGCATCTCAACTGCAAAGCTTAGGTTTAAGTGGAGAGCGTGCGTTACTACTTTATCCACCAGGTTTAGAATATCTTGCCGCCTTTTTCGGGTGTCTGTATGCTGGAGTGGTAGCAGTTCCGGCTTATCCACCACGCAACCAACGCAACACCCCCAGAATTTTAGCGATTCTAGAAGATGCACAAGCCGCAATAATCCTAACGACAAGTGGCATTTTGTCTCAGGTACAATCTTTGTTTGCCGATAAATTTGATATAGATCATATTCATTGGCTAGCCACTGACAACCTCACTCCTGGTATAGAAGAGGGTTGGCAAAAGCCTCTGATCAATACAGACACACTGGCATTTTTGCAATACACATCTGGCTCTACCGGCACACCCAAAGGTGTAATGCTCAGTCATGGCAACCTACTACATAATGCTGTCGTGACTCGCCAATACATGGAACATTCTTCCAGCAGTAAGTTTGTCACTTGGCTACCTGTTTATCATGACATGGGTCTGATTGGCGGAGTGCTACAACCTCTCTACGGCGGTTTTCCTTGTATCATGATGCCGCCAGCTGCTTTCCTCCAACGTCCCTATCGATGGTTAGAAGCAATTTCTCGTTATAGAGGGACTACTAGTGGCGCTCCCAACTTCGCTTATGAACTTTGTATTGAAAAAATTACCCCAGAACAACGTTCAACCCTAGATTTAAGTAGTTGGAATGTTGCTTTTAATGGCGCTGAACCAATTCGTCAGGAGACTCTAGAGAGGTTTGCAACTACCTTCGCTGAATGCGGTTTTCGTCCAGAAGCCTTTTACCCATGCTATGGCATGGCAGAAGCTACATTAATGGTAACTGGTAGTGTCAAAAATGCTTTAGTAACAACGAAGACTTTACAAAAAACTGCTTTAGAAAGCAATCATATAATTGATGCAGCTACCAATGAAGAAAATTCAATAGCATTAGTTAGTTGTGGTCAAGTTGTACCACAACAGCAGATTGTAATTGCCAATCCAGAAACCTTAACTCGCTGTACTCCCGATGAAGTTGGAGAAATCTGGGTATCAGGCCCGAGTATTGGTCATGGTTACTGGAATCGACCAGAAGAAACAGAGCAAACTTTCCACGCTTACCTCCAAGACACGGGAGTTAACGGAGCGTCAGGGCCATTTTTACGAACTGGAGATTTAGGCTTTCTGCATAATGCCGAACTCTTTATTACTGGACGAGCTAAAGATTTAATTATCATCAGGGGACGTAATCTCTACCCACAAGATATTGAGTTAACCGCAGAACGAAGCCATAAAACATTACGCGCAACAAGTGTTGCAGCCTTCGCAGCAGAGGTAGAAAAAGAAGAACGTTTGGTAATTGTACAAGAATTAGAGTTTCGTGCAAAACCTAATATAGATGAAGTTACGGCTGCTATTCGCCAAGCAATTACAGAAGAACATGAAGTACAAGTTTACGCAGTTGTTTTAATCAAAGCTGGCACGATTCCCAAAACTTCCAGTGGTAAAATTCAACGTCGGGCTACTAAAGTAGGATTTTTAGCAGGTACATTAGAGGTTGTTGGTAGT
The DNA here is from genome assembly GCF_010747425.1 of Nostoc sp. UIC 10630. Taxonomy (NCBI): domain Bacteria; kingdom Bacillati; phylum Cyanobacteriota; class Cyanophyceae; order Nostocales; family Nostocaceae; genus Nostoc; species Nostoc sp. UIC 10630. The sequence goes on along the minus strand of NZ_JAAGOG010000002.1, from coordinate 103,577 downwards.
AGTATTTTGGAAATTGCCCAGACAACAACGGCAGCAGAAGATTGTCTGACACGCACAGAATTACTAGCAGTAGAATCAGAACAACAACAGCAGTTATTAAACTCTTATTTACATAAATTAGTAGCACGGGTACTGAGGGTAACGCCTTCCCAGATAGACCTAAACCAACCTTTGAGTAGCTTGGGTTTAGACTCCCTCAAAGTTTTCGAGTTAAAAAATCGGATAGAGGTTGATTTTGGAGTACTGATATCTGTAGCAGACTTCTTTGATGGTGCTGGTATTGCTGAGTTAGCAACCCAAATACTAGACCAAGTTAATAGTAATTTGACTAGTACGTATCTGCCCATCTCTAAAGTCGAGACAGCCGCTAACCAACATCCACTTACTTTTACTCAACAGCAGTTGTGGTTTATTAACCAACTCCAACCTGGGACAGCTACATATAATATTCCGGTAGCTATTCATCTGACAGGAAAGTTGAGTGTCTCTGTATTGGTTCGTAGCTTTAACGAAATTATTCAAAGACACGACATTTTACGAACTAGCTTTGAGGTAGTGGATGGTGAACCCATTCAAAAAGTTGCAGATGCGATTGCGCTTAACGCACGCTCCGCGATCGCATTCAGTTTACCAGAAGTTGATTTGTGTGATTTAGCTGACGAACAGCAGCAGACTGAAGTACAAAAGTTATCTCAGCAAGAGGCTCAGTTATCTTTTGATTTAGGACAAGCACCCTTGTTGCGGGCAAAACTGCTGCACTTGCATACAGAATCGATTTTACTTATAAATTTGCATCATTTGGTTGGTGATGGTTGGTCAATCAAGGTACTAGTTCAAGAATTATCTACGATTTATCAAGCTTTTTGTGCTGGTAAACCCTCGCAACTACCTCAGCTTCCTTTACAGTACACAGATTTTGTGTATTGGCAGCGAAACTGGTTGCAAGGTCAAGTTATAGAAAAGCATTTAGCTTATTGGAAGCAGCAATTAGGCGGAAATCTGCCTGTATTGCAACTACCTACTGACCGCCCCAGACCTCCAATACAGACTTTTCGGGGAGCGCAGCAGAAGTTTATATTGTCTACGACATTAACTGAGTCAATCAAACAGTTAGGTCAACAGGAGGGTGCAACCTTATTTATGACCTTGTTAGCAGCTTTTCAAACTTTGCTTTACCGCTACACAGGTCAAGAAGATATTCTTGTTGGTTCACCAATAGCCAACCGCAACCATGCAGAACTAGAACAACTAATTGGATGTTTTGTCAATACTTTAGTATTACGTACCAATCTAGAAGGAAATCCCACATTTACAGAATTGTTGGGACGAGTGCGAAAGGTTGCAGTTGAGGCCTATACTCACCAAGATTTACCCTTTGAGAAGTTAGTAGAGGCATTACAGCCAAATCGGGATCTTAGCTATAATCCACTTTTCCAGGTGATGTTTGTGCTTCAGAATCCTGCATCAAATAGTATCTGGAAAACAGAGGAACTTGAGACAAGAACAGCCAAGTTTGATGTCCTACTATCAATGATTGATAGTGAAGAAGGATTGACAGGGACGCTAGAATACAACACCGATTTATTTAATGCAGATACTATAGCTAGGATGGTAGGGCATTTCCAAACCTTGCTAGAGGGTGTAGTTAGTGATCCCAATCAAGGTATTTCTAAGTTATCAATATTGACACCTGTTGAACGTCAAACACTACTGGTTGACTGGAACAATACTCAGGTTGATTATGCTCAAGAAGCTTGCATCCATAACTTATTTGAGGTACAGGCAGAAAAAACACCAGATGCGATCGCTCTCATTTTTGCTAACCAAGAACTTACCTATCGAGAGTTAAACAATCGAGCCAATCAACTAGCGCACTACTTACAAAATTTAGGAGTAAAACCAGATACCTTTGTTGGTATCTGTATGGAACGATCTATCGAAATGGTAGTAGGGATATTAGCAATTATGAAAGCAGACGGTGCGTATGTACCGCTAGATCCTACCTATCCTAAAGAGCGTTTGGCGTTCATGTTAGAAGATGCTCAACTATCATTGTTGCTAGTGCAACCACATCTAATTGATGAACTACCAACACATCAAGCCAAAGTAATAACTATAGATGCTGATGGTGCAGCATTTGCTGACTACAGCCAAGCTAACCCAGATAGTAGTTTACAACTAGAAAACATCGCTTATGTAATTTATACTTCTGGTTCCACAGGAAAACCCAAAGGAGCGATTAACACTCATCAGGGTTTATGCAACCGCTTACTGTGGATGCAAGATACTTACCAATTAAAAGAATGCGATAAAGTTTTACAAAAAACACCTTTCAGTTTTGATGTCTCTGTTTGGGAATTCTTTTGGCCTCTATTTACTGGTGCAACTTTAGTCGTAGCTAAACCGGGTGGCCATCAAGATGCAAGTTATTTAGTCGAACTCATTGCCCAACAGCAAATTACGACATTGCACTTTGTACCTTCAATGCTGCAAGTGTTTTTAGAGGAACCAGGACTAGAGAATTGTTATAGTATCAAACGTGTAATTTGTAGTGGTGAAGCACTACTTTTGGAACTGCAACAACGCTTCTTTGAGCGGTTGAACTCAGAATTACACAATCTTTACGGCCCAACAGAAGCTGCTATTGATGTTACGGCTTGGTGCTGCCAAGCTAATAACAATGAAAGATTTGTTCCTATAGGTCGCCCCATTTCCAACATACAGATATATATATTAGATAAACAATTCCAACCTGTTCCAATTGGCATTTCGGGTGAATTGTATATTGGTGGCGTGGGTTTGGCGCGAGGGTATTGGAATAGACCTGAATTAACTAACGAAAAGTTTATTTCTAGTCCGTTTGACTCAAAAAAATACCTTTACAAAACAGAAGATTTAGCGCGTTATCGTGCTGATGGAACAATTGAGTTTTTGGGAAGAATTGACCATCAAGTTAAACTGCGCGGTTTTCGGATTGAACTAGGAGAAATCGAGACGGTTATAGCACAACATTCTAATGTGCGAGAAACGGTAGTCATTGCTAATGAAAATCGTCTGAGTGCTTATGTAGTTCCTACAGCAACATTTTCTGTAAATGAATTACGGCTTTTTCTTAAAGAAAAATTGCCTGAATATATGCTTCCTTCTGCCTTTATAGTGTTAGAAGTATTACCTCTGACTCCCAATGGCAAAGTAGACCGTCGTGCTTTACCTGCACCAGATAATTTGCGCCCAGAATTAGCAAATAGATATCAAGCTCCTCAGTCTGAGGTAGAAAAATCAATAGCTAGGGTTTGGAAACAGGTATTACAGATAGAAAAAGTGGGTGTTTATGATAATTTCTTTGACCTTGGTGGGCATTCTTTGCTAGTGGTACAGGTAAACAATAAACTCAGAGAAATTTTGCACCGAGATTTATCAGTTGTAGAAATTTTTCAAAATCCAACTATTAAGTCGTTGGCAAAACATTTAGATAAAAAAACGAATGATGTTTCTGCCTTACAGTCAATGCGTGGCCGCACTCAGAAGCGAAGAGAGGCTATAAATAAACAACAACAATTCATTAGGAAGCAGAAACAAAAGCATTAGCTTGTAGCAAATATTTAAAGATTGTACGAGACAAAGTATGAAGATTAAAATTGTTGCTTGGGGTGGGCATGGAGACCTCAGACCTTATGTCGCTCTAGCCTTAGAATTACACAAAGCAGGCCATAAAGTAGACCTTGCGACTCTGGCTGATGAGAAAGAATTTGTTACCAGCTTTGGGGTTAACTGCATTCCAATGGAATGGAATTCAGATGACAGAGTATTTTTAACGTATCCACCTTTTAACACGATAGGTTTGCACAGCAATCAAGTGCGATCACTTCCAGATGGATTACTATCTGAAGTATGGCGTGTTTGCCAAAATGCAGAAGCAATTATTTTTAACGGCCCTTCTTATCCATGCTTGTATATTGCCGAGAAATTAGGTATACCTTGCTTTGCCTCTGCAACTCAACCCCACCATCAAACAAGAGCTTTTCCTCATCCATTTGTTACTAATGGCAAGCCTTTAGGAAAAGTTTATAATTGGCTGAGTTATCCATTCTTTGACCAACTTTTCTGGCAGTCAGTTTGCCAACCAGTCAACCAATGGCGGCAGGAAACATTGAATTTACGTCCTCTGACTTTTAGAGAAGGTATAGTACGTAGAATGCAACAGCAGAAAATACCCTTTCTCTACAGTTATAGTCCTACTTTTTTGCCTAAACCATCTGACTGGAATGATGATTTAATTCATGTAACCGGCTATTGGTTTTTAGATACTTCTGAGGATTGGCAACCGCCTACTAACCTGATTAATTTTTTGTCTACCGGAACGCCTCCAGTATATATTAGTAATATTTGGCATCATGAAAAATTAGGCAAAAGTCTAGCACTGGAAGTTGCTAAACTAACAGGTCAACGAATAATTATACAGGATTTAGATGATGAAGAACACGATGTAAAATCAACAGATGATGTATTTTATATCAAGGGAATGATACCTCATGAGTGGTTATTCCCAAAAATGGCAGCAGTTGTACATCATGGTGGTTGTGGAACGACAATGAGTTGTTTACGTGCTGGTGTACCTATGATTATTACTCCGTTCAGAGTTACCGCAGAACACTATTTTTGGGCGCTTCAAGTATCACAGTCTGGCTTAGGTATTTCTGTATTTCCACAGCAAGAACAATTATCACCCGAAAGTTTAGCAGCAGCAATTAAAACTGTTACTAATGATAAAAATATGCGAATTAAAGCAACTGAGATAGGCAAACGAGTTCAAGCAGAAAATGGTGTACAGCGAGCAGTTGAAGCTTTTCATCAACATTTATTTGCTATCTAATTTCAACCAGGATCTATTGACGAAATTAACTCTGCTAAAAAAATGAAAATTAATCTTTCAGAACAAACATCTCTTTTAGAAGGAACTCAATATCTAGCTCAAGAGAAATATATTGAAGCAATTGCTTTTTATCAGCAAAGCATTGAGGCAGACCCTACCACTATTTCTAATTCCTGGTACTTATGCCTGGCTTTACTCCTTGACGGGCAAGAATCACAGGCTTTGTCTATCTGGTCATCAGTTCTAGAACAGGCTCTTATAGAGCAAGTTGATACTTGGACAAAAGGGTTAGTGGAAGTACTAACGAAAGAAGCCATAAGTCGTGAAGCAGCCTCTGACTTTCAATTAGCTCATGAAATGCGTCAGTATGCTAGTGTAGCCTACAACCTGGCACGGCTTGTAATATGGAAAAGAGTGAAAGGATATAAGTTTTCAACTACGTGGTTTATTCAAGCTCTCTCAATCTGGGAACAGCATTTAATATCTTTAGCTAACAAGCCTAGTATAAATATTTTAGAAATAGGTAGTTGGGAAGGTATGTCTGCATGTTGGCTATTAGATAATATTCTCACTCATGAATCCTCAACACTTACCTGTATAGATACCTTTGAGGGAAGCATTGAACACAAAGTGGAATATGAAGATAGCTATATAAATTCTATCGAAGAAAAATTTGATTTCAATATTTCCCAAACAGGAGTACCAGAGAAAGTTAGAAAAATTGTTGGTAATTCGCAAGATGTATTGCGAACACTACCTATTAATCATTATGACATGATTTACATTGATGGTTCTCATATAGCCAGCGATGTCCTTGTGGATGCTGTTTTAAGCTGGGGGCTTGTTAAAGTCGGAGGTATTATTGTTTTTGATGACTATAATTTTTCATTTAACGATATTGTAGAGGCATCACATAACACAAAAATTGGTATAGATGCTTTTCTAACGGTTTTTTATACAAAAATTAAGATTATTTATCAAGGCGAGCAAATTCTAATTAAAAAAATTTGTCCCTAGAGTAATGCTAGAAGAAACATATACCTTTCAATATTAAGTCTCTTTGATATTAAATGTTATGTTTTTCAAAAATACTATTAACATTATCTGTCTTTGATGTCGCACAATAACAAGACCAATAATGAGTACAGAAGCACAAGAATTAGATCAAGGTATAGCAATAATTGGTATGGCAGGACGTTTTCCTGAAGCCAAAAATATTGCAGAGTTTTGGCAAAATTTATGTGATGGAGTTGAGGCAATTTCTCAGTTCAGTGATGAAGAATTGATTGCGGCTGGAGTATATCCATCATTATTAAAGAATCCTAACTATAAAAAAGCTGGCGCTGTATTAGACGATACAGATTTATTTGATGCTGGTTTCTTTGGCTTTAATCCTAAAGAAGCAGAAATGACTGATCCCCAACATAGATTATTTTTAGAATGTGCTTGGGAAGCATTAGAAAATGCTGGTTATGATGCTCAAAGATGCGAAAGCAAGATTGGAGTTTATGCAGGTGCTAGTTTAAATAACTATTTGCCATTTAAGTTAAATATTGACCAACTTGGTTCAGCGCATAGTTTTCAAAAGCTAATTGGAAATGATAAAGATTTTTTGTCTACTCGCGTTTCCTACAAATTAAATCTGACTGGGCCGAGTCTTACTATACAAACGGCTTGTTCTACTTCCTTGGTCGCCACCGCTTTAGCTTGCCAAAGCTTACTCAATTATCAATGTGATATGGCTTTGGCTGGTGGGGCTTCAATTCGTGTACCCCAAAAAACAGGGTATTTACATCAAGAAGGGGGAATTTTATCACCTGATGGTCATTGTCGTGCCTTTGATGCCAAAGCAAAAGGGACAATTATTGGTAATGGTGTAGGAGTAGTGCTGTTAAAGCGGTTATCGGATGCGATCGCAGACGGCGATCACATTTATGCTGTAATTAAAGGTAGTGCCATCAATAACGATGGTTCTGGTAAAGTGGGCTACACTGCGCCTAGTGTCAACGGGCAAGCAGAAGCGATCGCAGAAGCAATAGCCCTGGCTGATATTGAAGCTGAAACAATCAGCTATATCGAAACTCATGGTACAGGAACAGCTTTAGGCGATCCCATCGAAATCTCTGCGTTGACAAATGCTTTTCGTGCTGATACTGAGAAAAAAGGTTTTTGTGCGATCGGTTCTGTCAAAACAAATATCGGACATTTAGACGCAGCTGCTGGTGTGACAGGTTTAATTAAAACCGCTTTGGCTTTACAACATAAACTAATTCCTCCCAGCTTAAATTTTGAGCAGCCTAATCCAGAAATTGATTTTGCTAATAGTCCTTTCTACGTCAATACAAAGCTGACTGAATGGAGTGCAACTTCTACACCGCGCCGTGCTGGAGTTAGTTCTCTAGGTATTGGTGGAACTAATGCTCATGTCATTCTAGAAGAAGCTCCTTTTGTGACGAGAGTGGAGAAGCAAAAGAGAGATTATCAGTTGTTAGTACTTTCAGCGAAAACTGATTCGGCTTTAGAAACCGCTACTAAGAATCTTACTCAACACCTCAGACAGTATCCTGATGTGAATTTGGCAGATGTAGCTTACACATTGCAAGTAGGGCGTGGGGTATTTGATTATCGCCGTGTTGTGGTTTGTCAAAGTACTCTAGAAGCAATAAACACCTTAGAAACTATCGATCCTCAACAAGTTTTAACTCACTTTCAAGAGCCAACTCAACGCTCTATTACCTTCATGTTCCCTGGACAGGGCGCTCAGTATGTGGGAATGGGTAAAGAACTTTACCAGACTGAACCTATATTCCGCGAACAGGTGGATCATTGTTGTTTGCTACTCGAACCGAATTTAGGGTTAGATTTACGTTCAGTTATTTATCCACACGAGTCTGAAAAACAAGTACCAGAACAGCTCAAGCAGACATCCTTAGCACAACCAGCATTGTTTGTAATTGAGTATGCTTTGGCTCAACTGTGGATGTCTTGGGGTATCTCACCGCAAGCGATGATTGGCCACAGTATTGGGGAATATGTAGCCGCTTGTCTTGCTGGTGTGATGTCGTTGGAGGATGCGTTAACTTTGGTTGCTGTACGCGGGCGACTAATGCAGCAAATGTCAACAGGTGCAATGCTTTCTGTGTCTGCATCAGCAGCAGAGGTTAAAACTTTCCTCAATGAAGATTTAGCTTTAGCTGCTAGTAATGCACCTTCATTGTGTGTGGTTTCTGGAAGCTATGACGCAGTAGATAAGATTGCTGAAAAGCTGACAGGTAAAGGGATAGAGTGTCGCAGTTTGCATACTTCTCATGCTTTTCACTCCCAAATGATGGAACCGATATTAGAACCATTCATAGCGGAACTGAAAAAAGTCAAACTCAATCCTCCTCAAATTCCCTTTATTTCTAATTTGACGGGTACTTGGATTTCAGCGCAAGAAGCAACATCTCCAGATTATTGGGCGCAGCATTTACGTCAAACAGTACAGTTTTCAGATGGTTTATCAGTCTTGCTGCAAGAAAGCGAACAGCTAGACTGTGCCCCAAGCGATCGCATACTCTTAGAAGTAGGGCCAGGAAGAAGTTTGTGTACTCTTGTCAAACAACACGCCCAACAAGCCACCGGACAAGTTGTATTACCTTCCTTACGTCATCCCCAAGATGAAAAATCAGATGTTAATTTATTACTTAACATTTTAGGGCGGCTCTGGCTAGCAGGAGTTGAGATAAATTGGTCTGGTTTTTATAGCCATGAACAGCGTTACCGCGTACCTTTACCTACTTATCCATTTGAACGTCAGCGTTATTGGATTGAACCAGAAATACAAACTCAAGTATCTGATAAAGTTGAAAGCAAGCAGGGTAAAAAACCTAACATTAGTGACTGGTTTTATATTCCTTCTTGGAAACGAGTTCCCCTCGTCAAAACAAAAGATATTACCTCTGGTTATTCTCTAATTTTTGTAGATGAATATGGCGTAGGTTCACAACTTTCTCAACGATTACAACAACTTGGGCAAAAGGTAATTACTGTCAAGATAGGAGAAAAATTTGCTCAAATTGATAGCAATACATACGCTATCAATCCGGCTCAAGCGGATGATTATCAGAACTTACTACAACAGTTACGAGAACAAGAAAAAACTCCCGATAAAATTACTCACTTATGGAGTTTTACCCAATCACAAACTTTATCTTGGGAAACAACCCAAAATTTAGGTTTCTACAGTCTTATTTACCTAGCACAAGCGATTGGACAACAACAGATAAGTGATGCGATTCAACTTTGTGTTATTGCTAATCATCTGTACGACATAGGAGGAAATGAAGAATTATATACTGAAAAAACAACCATAATAGGCGCGTGCAAAGTAATTCCTCAAGAATATCAGAATATCAGTTGTCGTCTGGTTGATATTTTCTTGCCTACATCAACAAACGAAGATTTTCTAGAGCAGTTATTGGCAGAATTAACAGCAGACTCAAAAGATTCAATAATTGCTTACCGGAATAATTACCGTTGGGTACAAACATTTGAGCCTGTTGCATTAGAAGCCGCTACTGAAGATAAAATTCGCTTGCGCCAAAAAGGAGTATACCTAATTACAGGTGGAATGGGAGGTATAGGTTTAGTTTTAGCTGAATATTTGGCAAAAACTGTACAAGCAAAACTGATTTTATTAGGACGTTCTCTTCAATGTGAAAACGAGAAAATCAAACAATTAGAAGCATTCGGTGCAGAAGTATTGCTACTGGCTGCTGATGTGACGAATGAAGAACAGATGCAGAGTGCGATCGCGCAATCTTTAAAACGTTTTGGTACAATTAATGGTGTCATCTATAGTGCTGGTATTGCTGGTGCAGGGATGATTCAACTAAAAATACCAGAGACTGCCGAAAAAGTTTTTGCACCCAAAATTCAAGGAACAGTAATTCTAAATAATGTTCTCAAACACATCAATTTAGACTTGTTAGTTCTTTGTTCCTCCTTAAGTTCAATTCAAGGTGGATTTGGGCAAGTAGATTATTGTGCTGCTAATAGTTTCTTAGATGCCTTTGCTCATTGGAATACAGCAGCAAATAACAGATTTACAGTTGCTATTAACTGGGACGCTTGGCAACAAGTTGGGATGGCAGTTAATACTAGTGTTCCTGATGAAATCAAAAACTGGCGTGAAGAAAGTTTAAAAAATGCTATCCTGCCAGTAGAAGGAGCAGATTGCTTTAGACGGATTTTAGCAACCTCTTTACCTCAAGTTATAGTTTCTACGCAAGATTTACAGGTAGGAATTGAGCAAATCAATCAATTAGCTTTATCTTTATCATTAGCTCAAAAGCCAGTAAATTCTTGTCAAGTATCTGCCAGTAGACATTCACGAACTCTCCAAGAAAATACTTATATAGCTCCTAGCAATGAAATTGAAGAAACTATTGCCAATATCTGGGAAGAACTCATTGGAATTGAAAAAGTAGGGATTCATGATAACTTCTTTGAATTAGGTGGACATTCTTTACTGGCAGTCCAAACTATTTCTCGTATCCGAGAAGCTTTTCAAGTCGAATTACCACTACGTACTCTTCTCTTTGATGCGCCAACAGTTAGGGAATTAGCTAATGTCATCCTCGAAAAACAACCACAATCAGAAGAACTTGATGAAATCGCAAAACTATTAGCAGAAGTAGAAAATCTCTCCATTGAAGAACTCCAAAGACAAATAGCCCAAGAATCGCCAGTTAGTTAAATAAACTTTAAATTTTGTATCTCCTTCTTTGCGCGAAACTTTCATAAAAATATGGAATTCAGCATACTCTACTTTTCCGGCGATGGCTCAACAACCGAATCAGAGAAATATAAACTCTTGATAGAAACAGCTAAACTAGCCGATAAACATGAATTTTCAGCAGTATGGACTCCCGAACGCCATTTTCATCCTTTCGGAGGTTTGTATCCCAATCCATCGGTAATTAGTGCAGCCTTAGCAATGGTGACAGATAAAATTCAACTCAGATCAGGTAGTATTGTGATGCCATTACAACATCCTGTTAGAGTAGCCGAAGAATGGGCTGTAGTTGATAATTTATCTGGTGGTAGAGTTGGACTTTCTTTTGCACCAGGTTGGCACGCTGATGATTTTTTATTACGTCCAGAAAATTACGCTGAACGTAAAGAAGTTATGTGGCGTGACATCGAAATTTTACAAAAACTCTGGCACGGTGAAGAAATTGAATTTATTAATGGCTCAGGCAATAAAGTTCAGATAAAAACATTTCCCCGTCCTATACAATCTCAAGTACCTATATGGATTACTTGCCAAGCTGACAGTACGTTTATTGGTGCAGGTAAAATAGGCGCTAATGTTTTAACCTCTTTGTTGTATGCCACTATTGATGATTTAGCTCAACAAATATCTCTTTATCGTCGTACTTTGGCTCAACATGGTCATGATCCAAAAAGTTGCAAAGTGTCTTTGATGATGCATACTTATATAGGAGATAATGAACAATTAGTTAAGCAACAAGTAAAACAGCCTTTTTGTAATTATCTTAAAACTCATTTTGGCTTAGTTGAAAACTTAGCTAAACGCATCAATTTTCAATTTAATCCTGAAAATTTTACCGAAGAAGATCGACAACAGCTTTTAGAGTTTGCTTTTGAGCGCTATTTCCAACAAGGTAGAGTTTTAATTGGTACGCCAGAAAGTTGTCGTCAAACAATTGCACGTCTGAAAGAAATTGGCGTAGATGAAATAGCTTGTCTCGTTGATTTTGGCCTTGATTTTGATACAGTGATGACAAGCTTAAATAAGCTAACAGACTTTAAGCAAAACTATCAGATAAAAAAACAGATAAGTAAATATTCAACTTTAAGTTTATTTGGGTGATTAGTTGTGAAAGATATTAATGAAAGAATTGCCGCTTTATCTCCCGAACAAAGAGCATTGTTTGAAATGCGGCTAAAACAGAAAAACTTACAAGTTAAAAAATCAACATCAATTTTTAAAAGAACAGCATCAGATATTTTATATTTATCATTAACTCAAGAAAGGTTGTGTCTGCTTCATCAGCTACAACCAGATACACCTTTATATAATGAATCTAGTCTATTGCATCTTACAGGTATTCTCAACACTCCAGCTTTAGAAAAAAGTATTAATGAAATTATTAAAAGGCATGAAATTCTCCGCACTAGCTTTCAAATTGTAGATGAGCAAACTTTACAATTAATTGCTCCCAAACTCACATTTACGCTGACAACTATAGAATTAGGCACATACTCAGAAACGAAAGTCAACCAAATTGTTACAGAAAAAGCTCGGCAAGCTTTTGACCTGGCTCAAGCGCCACTGCTTCGAGGTACGCTAATTCGTCTGAGTGAGCAAGAACATATTCTCTTATTGACCAAGCATCACATTATTTCTGATGGTTGGTCATGGCAAATCTTTTTTCGAGAGTTAGCAGCACTATACCAAGGCTTCTGTCAAGATAATTCAGCAAACTTGCCAGAGTTACCAATTCAGTATGCAGACTTTGCACTGTGGCAAAGACAATATTTAAATGATAAATCGCACCATCTGACATACTGGAAGCAACAACTTAAAGATGCGCCGCCAATTCTCAACTTACCAACAGATTATCCCCGCCCTGCACAACAAAGCTTTCAAGGTGCGCGTGCAACTATTATAATTCCGCAAGCGATCGCAGATGCACTCCAATCTTTCAGTCAACAGGAAGGCGTTACCCTGTTTATGGTATTGCTTGCTGCGTTTAAAACCTTGCTTTACCGTTACACAGGGCAAACAGACTTATTAGTTGGGACTCCTGTTGCAAACCGCACCCACAGCGAAATTGAAAATTTACTCGGATGCTTCGTTAACACTTTAGTTCTCCGAACTGATGTATCTGGAGAACCAAGTTTTAGAGAGTTGGTGAAACGAGTACGCGACACAGCCTTAGCTGCTTACACTCATCAAGACTTTCCCTTTGAACAGCTAGTCAAAGAACTACAACCGGAACGGACATTAAGCCACACTCCTCTGTTTCAGGTGATGTTTGTTTTCCAAGATGCGCCAATATTAGCCCTACAACTGCCGAATTTAACCTTGGCTCCTTTAATGATAGACAACGGGACTGCCAAGTTTGATTTGACTTTGTATGTAGAAGATACCAAGCAAGGGCTAATAGGATTTTTGGAGTACAACAGCGAGTTGTTCCATGCTGACACCATTAACAGGATGGTGGGACATTTTCAAACTTTATTAGAGAGTATAGTTGCTAATTGCGATCGCTCTATTAGTAAATTGCCTTTATTAACACCAACTGAACAACATCAGTTATTAGTAGAATTTAATCAAAATTCCTTAGAGATTTCTCATAGCCAGCTTGAAAAATGCCTGCATCATTTAATTGAGGCACAAGTAGAAAAGACACCTGATGCTATTGCAGTAATATTTGCAGATAAAAAACTTACTTATAGAGAATTAAATAATCGTGCCAATCAATTAGCACATTACTTACAATTGTTAGGAGTTCAAGCAGAGAAGCGGGTTTGCATTTGTCTAGAACGCTCCTTAGAAATGGTAGTGGGGCTGTTGGGAATATTAAAAGCTGGCGGTGTTTATGTTCCAATAGATCCTAATTATCCTCTAGAGCGTTTAGCTTTCCTTTTAGAAGATTCTCAAGCGCCACTATTATTAACGCAGCAAGAAATATTAACCAAACTGCCAACATATCAAGGCCAAGCTATCTGCTTAGATACTGATTGGGAAAACATAGCACAATACAGTAAAGATAACCTAAATACCAAAATCACACCTGATAATTTAGCTTACATCATTTACACTTCTGGTTCTACAGGAAAACCAAAAGGAGCAATGAACACGCACTGCGGGATTTGTAATCGTCTCCTCTGGATGCAACAAGCTTATCAACTAACAGCAATTGATGCTGTACTTCAGAAAACCCCTTTTAGTTTTGATGTATCAGTCTGGGAATTTTTCTGGACTCTCATCACAGGCGCTCGTCTAGTAATTGCAAAGCCAGAAGGACATAAAGATAGTGCATATCTAGTAGACTTAATTGCTGAAGAAAATATTACAACTCTACATTTTGTACCTGCAATGCTTCAGGTATTCTTAGAAGCACCAGGAATAGAAAAATTAAAATCTATCAAGCGAGTTATTTGTAGTGGTGAGGCTCTATCTTTCACAGTTCAGAAAAGATTTTTTGATGTTTTAGATGCCGAACTATATAATCTTTATGGCCCCACAGAAGCTGCGATTGATGTTACCTTCTGGAAGTGTCAACAAGAAAGTGATAAATCCATAGTTCCAATTGGTCGCCCCATCGCCAATACCCAAATTTATTTGTTAGATTCCCATTTAAAACCAGTACCTATTGGCATTTCTGGAGAATTGCATATTGGTGGGGTTGGAGTAGCTAGAGGATATTTAAATCGCCCAGATTTGACAGATGAAAAATTCATTCCTAATCCTTTTAGTAATCAACCAGAAAGTCGCCTTTACAAAACTGGAGATTTAGCTCGATATTTACCAGATGGCAACATTGAATATTTAGGAAGAATAGATCATCAAGTGAAAATCCGAGGTTTTCGGATTGAATTGGGAGAGATTGAAACAGTATTGTGCCAACATCTCGCTGTGCGGGAAGCTGTTGTTGTGCAGGAAAATCAATCTCTTCTGGCTTATGTCGTTTTTCATCAAAACGCGGCACATTCTATTAATGAACTGCGAAATTACCTACAGCAACATTTGCCAGAATACATGATTCCTTCTGCCTTTGTGCTGCTAGACAGTTTACCGTTAACGCCTAATGGCAAAGTAGACCGTAGGGCATTACCAGTACCAGAGCAAACCCGCCCTGAACTAGAACAAACATTTGTTGCTCCTCGTAACCCAACTGAGGAAATGTTGGTAGGAATTTGGGTAAAAATATTGGGAATACAGCAAGTAGGCATTAACGACAACTTTTTTGAATTAGGTGGACATTCTTTATTAGCTACTCAAGTAATTTCCCAAGTACGAAAAGCATTTGGATTAGAAATACCGCTACGTAATCTATTTGCATCACCCACAATAGCTGAACTTGCCAAACATATAGAGAAAGCTAAACCTAAATTAAATTCAGTTCCTTTTTTAGTACCTGTTGACCGAAATCAAGAATTACCTCTGTCTTTTTCTCAACAAAGATTGTGGTTCCTTCATCAATTAGATCCCGACTCAACAGCTTATAATGGCTCTGATTTGGTGCGGCTGCAAGGGACACTGAATGTAGCAGCACTAGAGAACAGTATTAACGAAATTGTCCGGCGACATGAAGTTTTACGGACGTACTTTACAGTTGTTGAAGTCCGACCAATTCAGAAGATTATTTCTGAATTTAGACTACCTATACCAATCGTAGATTTACAACATTTACCAGTAATTGAAAGAGAAAAAGAAATACAAAGGCTGAAAGTAGAAAATGCCCAGCAACCATTTGATTTAACACAAGCACCGTTGATGCGATTAGTGCTTTTGCGCCTCACTCTAGAAGAACATATCTTGTTAGTCACAATGCATCATATTATCTCTGACGCTTGGTCAGGAGGAGTGTTTATCCGCGAGGTTTCAGCACTTTATGAAGCATTTTCAAATAGCAAACCTTCTCTGCTAACAGAGTTAACAATTCAATATGCTGATTATGCAGTGTGGCAACAGCAATATTTACAAGGAGAAAGGCTTGATACTCAATTAACCTACTGGAAACAACAGTTAAAAAATGCAAAGACAATCTTAGAATTACCAACAGATAAACCGCGCATTCAACTACAAACTTCTTTAGGAAAAAAACACTCATTCAGCCTATCACCTACACTATCTAATAACCTTAAATCTCTCAGTCAGCGAGAAGGTGTCACTTTATTTATGACTCTCCTGGCAGCTTTCAATACCTTGCTCTACCACTATACAAAGCAAGAAGATATCCTTGTAGGTTCTCCCATCGCTAACCGTAATCGTAGTGAATTAGAAGGATTAATTGGCTTTTTTGTCAACACTCTCGTATTACGAACTAATCTCTCTCATAACCCTACCTTTAAAGAATTATTGCAACAGGTACGAGAAACAGCTTTGGGAGCTTATGCACACCAAGATTTACCATTTGAGAAGTTAGTAGCAGAACTACAGCTAGAGCGTAATTTAAATCA
Source organism: Nostoc sp. UIC 10630 (assembly GCF_010747425.1). Lineage (NCBI taxonomy): Bacteria > Bacillati > Cyanobacteriota > Cyanophyceae > Nostocales > Nostocaceae > Nostoc > Nostoc sp. UIC 10630. The sequence goes on along the minus strand of NZ_JAAGOG010000002.1, from coordinate 87,502 downwards.
TTCGCCGCTATTTCAGGTATGGTTTGTTTTGCAAAATGCTCCTAAATCAAATCTAGAACTAGAAGGGCTAAATCTCAGCATTTTAGAAGGTGACAGTGGCACAGTTCGTCATGATTTGAAACTGCAATTAACAGAAATACCAGAAGGAATGGAAGCTTTCTTTGAGTATAAAATAGATTTATTTCATGCCACTACTATTGTTCGCATGGCAGTTATTTTGGACATATTACTAACAAAGGTTGTGGAACAGCCAGATATTCGGCTCGACCAATTAGTAATACTATTGCAGGAAACGGAAAAACAACAACAAAACATCCAAAATCAAGAATTGCAGCAAGCTCGGATTCAGAAGTTAGGTAAAATCGGACGCAAGGCGATCGCAGGCAAAGTTGAATCATAATTAGGCATAAGAATATGAATCTAAAAACATTCAAAAGAAAATCAATTACAGTTTCTTCCGAAAACTTGGTTACAACCAGTTTCTTAGAATCTAATCAACAGCTACCTCTCCTTATTCAAGCTGCTGTGGATGGCATTAATTTAGTCAATTGGGCAAGTAATAACCGTGGTTGGATAGAAAAACAATTAATTCAATATGGAGGTTTACTTTTTCGCAATTTTCCAGTTAATACTCATAGCGAATTTGCTAATTTTATGCAGGCTATAGCAGGAGAATTAATCGAATATTCTTATCGTTCAACTCCGCGTAGCCAAGTTGATGGTAAAATATATACATCAACAGAATATCCGCCTGATCAATCAATTCCTCTACATAATGAAATGGCCTATTCTCTTAATTGGCCAATGAAAATTGCCTTCTTTTGTGTAAAGGCAGCAGAGCAAGGTGGAGAAACACCAATTGCGGATAGTCGTAAAATATTTGAACGAATAGATCCAAAAATTAAAGAGCAATTTATTCAAAAAAAGATTATGTATGTCCGTAATTACGGACAAGGAATTGATTTATCTTGGGAAACTGTATTTCAAACTAACGATAAAGCAGAAGTCGAAGCATATTGTCAATCTGTCGGCATTGATTTTACATGGTTAGACGGAAATAAACTTAGAACCAGCCAAGTTTGTCAAGCTGTTGCTACCCATCCTCAAACTGGTGATTCAATTTGGTTTAATCAAGCGCATTTATTTCATATCTCAAGCTTAAAAGCTGAAGTCCGCCAATCTTTACTTGCTATACTAAATGCTGAGGAATTACCACGTAACGCTTATTATGGAGATGGTTCAGAAATTGAATCCTCAGTATTAGAAGAAATTCAAAAAAGTTATGAGCAAGAAACAGTAACATTCTCTTGGCAAGAAGGGGATATTTTACTGCTAGATAATATGCTAGCTGCTCATGGACGTAAGCCATTTACAGGCGCGAGAAAAGTTTTGGTAGGTATGGCAGAACCTTATATAGGTCAATAATTGAAATATATCTAAGTACATCGAATAATTATGCAAGCTATATCAATAGAAGGCTTTCAAATTTCACCTCAGCAAAAACGCTTATGGTTATTACAGCAAGAAGCGAACCACCAGCCATATCGGGTTCAATGTGCAGTTCTAGTAGAGGGAAACATTGAACATTCAATTTTAGAAAAAGCCATACATAATGTTTGGACTAAATATGAAATTTTACGTACTAGCTTTCCTACATTGGCGGGAATGGCAGTTCCTTTACAAGTCATTGGAGAGGAAGCATCTATAAAGTTTAACTATTATGATTGGCATAATTTAGATACAGAAACACAACAAATAAATACTGACGCATTATTTCAAGAGTATAATAAATTATACTTTGATTTAAAAGAAGGTTTTACTAGCCAGATTGATGTAATTAAAAAATCTGAAAATCAATACCTTTTACTTGTAGCAATCTCAACCATTTGTGCAGATAGAATATCCCTGCATCGTCTTTTGCGTGATATTAGTGTCACTTATGAGACTTATTTGCATGAACATAAGCTAGAAGATACACCTTTACAATATGCAGATATTGCTGCTTGGCAAAATGAGTTATTAATTGGAGAAGAAGCGGAAATAGCAAAAGAGTATTGGTTCAATCAAAAAGTGTCTAATTCTCTTATAGATAAATTACCAAACGAAAAAAAAGTTAATCAAAAGCCAGGATTTGAACCCAAAGTTATCAGGATTAACTTTGATTCTGCTATCACAAATAATATTGCAGCGATCGCACAAAAACACACTGTAGATATTTCAACAGTTTTAATGGCTTGCTGGCAAATCCTATTATGGCGTTTGACTAACAAATCTGAAACTATTTTAGCTTGGTGTTGTGATGGGAGAAATTACCAAGAATTACAACCAGCAGTTGGTTTATTAGCCAAATATTTACCTGTTCGTATTCAAATACAAGAAAATTATATCCTTGCTGATATATTAAAGCAGTTAGATAAACAATTAAATGAAGCTGTCCAATGGCAAGATTTTTTTAATTCAGAAGATTTTGTCGCTGAGACTAAAGATACTCAGAAATCATCATTTTTACCTTTCGTCTTTGAATTCGTATCCCAGCCTAGTAAATATTTTGCTGGTGACGTATCTTTCTCGATTCAAAACATTTATAGCTGTATTGAACGCTTCAAGGTGAAATTATTATGCTGGCATCAAGGTGATTCACTCACAGCAGAATTATATTATGATGCGAACTTATTTGAGCAAGAAGATATTGAGCGATTAGCAGCACAGTTTCAGACTTTGTTAAGTAGTGCAATTAACAATCCAGAGACTGCGTTCAGTTCTACTGTACCGCAGGTGGTCGCACAACTAGAAATCCTCTCTCCACAAGAACGCCAGCAACTATTAGGCGAATTTAACAATACCAAAACTGCTCCTTCTCCATACCAGTGCATTCATCACTGGATTGAAGCACAGGCTGATAACACACCAAATAATGTTGCTGTTGTTTTTGGCAATCAACATTTAACCTATGAACAACTAAATGCTAAAGCTAACAACTTAGCTAATCATTTGGCATCATTAGGAGTCAAACCGGAAACTGTTGTTGCGCTTCGCGTTGAACGTTCTTTGGATATGATAGTTGGTATCCTTGGCATTCTCAAAGCAGGTGCAGCCTATTTACCGCTAGAACCTTCTTTACCCGAAGCAGCATTAGCATTCAGATTGCAGGATGCTCAAGTATCGGTGTTGTTAACTCAAAAGCGCCTTGTAGAAAAAATGAATTTCCAGGCGCGGGTAGTTTTTATCGACGCAGAGATCAGCGATTCGCCTCCAGACAACATTCTCCAGCCTGCTACGCCAGAGAAATTGGCTTATGTAATCTACACCTCTGGTTCAACAGGTAAACCCAAAGGAGTTGCAGTTGAACATCGGCAAATAGTCAATTATGTTAACGGTATATTAGAAAAACTGGATTTACCAGAGGCGGCTAGCTTTGCCACTATTTCTACTTTTGCCGCAGATTTAGGTAATACAGCAATTTTCTCGGCGTTGTGTACAGGTGGATGTTTGCATATCATTTCAGAGGAATGTGCTACTGATCCAGTTGCATTTGCCGAATATTGCAATCGCCATTGCATAGATTGCCTTAAAATAGTTCCTTCACATTTATCCGCTTTATTATCAGGTTCTCACGCCGAAAAGCTTCTACCACGTCAGCGCCTCATTCTTGGTGGTGAAGCCGCAACCTGGGATTTGATTAAACAGGTACGTGAATTAGCACCAGAATGCAAAATTTTCAACCACTACGGCCCAACAGAAACTACCGTTGGTGTACTCACCTATCCGGTAGAAGAAGTTTCTACTGATACGCTATCAAATACTGTACCTTTGGGTCGTCCTTTAGCCAATACCCAAATATATTTACTTGATAACTATTGCCAACCTGTACCTTTGGGTGTAGTAGGAGAAATCTATATAGGTGGTGATAATGTAGCCAGAGGTTATATAAATCAACCAGAACTAACTAACGAGCGGTTTATTCCTAATCCATTCAGTAGTAAACCCGACGCAAGACTTTATAAAACTGGAGATTTAGGACGCTATCAATCTGATGGTAACTTAGAATTTTTGGGTAGAATTGATGACCAAGTAAAATTACATGGTTATCGCATTGAACTAGGAGAAATTGAAGCTGTACTTCGTCAAGATTCACAAATCCGAGAAGTAGTTGTACTTGCAAAAGAAGCTCATCCAGGGAAAAAGCAGCTTGTAGCCTATATAGTTCCTAAAGAACATTTAAAATCTGCTGAATTGCGCGATTTTCTCAAGCAAAAATTGCCTGAATATATGCTGCCTTCACACTTTGTATCCTTGAAGGTTTTACCGCTAACAGCAAATGGAAAAATCGACAAAAAATCTCTACCAGCACCAGATGCAGTTAAACCAGAATTAAAAGCTGCTTTTGTTGCACCGCGTACCCCAGTAGAAATTGCCTTGGCTAAAATTTGGGCAGAACTGCTCAATTTAGAGCAAGTTAGTATTCACGATAACTTCTTTGAATTGGGTGGAGATTCGATTATTAGTATTCAGGCGATCGCCAAAGCAAATCAAGCGGGTTTACGCCTCACTCCCAAACAAATTTTTGAACACCAAACCGTTGCAAAACTTGCGTTAATTGCAGATACTAGCTCAAAGACAGAATCAGAACAAGGACTGGTAATTGGTGTTGTACCTCTCACACCAATTCAACATAGCTTTTTTGCCCAAAATTTACCTGAACAGCATCATTGGAATCAATCTTTATTACTAGAATTACAGCAAGATATCGATCTGAGTATTCTACAGCAAGCAATACAGCATTTACTGGCACACCATGACGCACTCCGCTTGCGTTTTCGACTAGCAGCTAATGGTTGGGAATCATTTAATGCTGGTGTTGAGTCAGAAATACCATTTACTAAATTCGATTTTTCTGAATTTCCCCAAGAGCAACAAAAAGCGGCTATTGAAGCCAAAGCCACAGAATTACAGGCAAGTTTGGATTTATCAAATGGTTCTATAGTGAGGGTGGCGTTATTTGACTTGGGTTCTCAGCAAAATAATCGCTTACTGTTTATCATTCATCATTTGGCTGTTGATGGTGTTTCCTGGCGAATTTTATTATCTGATTTGCAAACAGCTATAGAACAAATTCAGCAAAATCAAGCAATTCAATTACCAACCAAAACAACTTCTTTTAAACAATGGAGTGAACGTTTGCAAGAATATGCAAACACAAAGACGCTGCACTCACAGTTAGAGTTCTGGTGTTGTGAGTTAAGAAAAAAAGTTTCTCCTTTACCAGTGGACTATGTAAGCGGATTAAATACTGTAGCTACAAGTAAAACTTTCTCAGTATTCCTCAATGAAACTGAAACACAATCACTGTTACAAGAAGTTCCAGCCAAGTACCATACACAGATAAATGATGTTTTTTTAACAGCACTAGTAAAAACTTTTGCAGACTGGACAGGAGAAAAAATGCTGTTAGTTAACTTAGAAGGACATGGACGAGAAGATATTTTTACTGATGTTGATTTATCTAGTACAGTCGGTTGGTTTACTACTGTATTTCCAGTCTTGCTGAATTTAGAAAGTAGTGCGATTGAGGATGCTTTAAAAGCAATTAAAGAACAGCTTCGTAGTATTCCAAATCGTGGTTTTGATTATGGTGTATTGCGTTATCTGTGCAGTGATACTGCTGAAAATTTAGCTGCTATGCCTCAAGCAGAAGTTTGTTTCAATTATTTAGGACAATTTGACCAAGTTTTACAAGAATCTTCTTTATTCAAATTAGCTTCAGAATCAAGTGGCACAGCACGTAGCCCTTTAGGAAGCCGTCGTCATCTTATAGATATTAGCGGGTTTGTGAGTGGAGGTAGCCTGCAACTGGATTGGACTTATAGCACTGCAATACATAAAGATGCTACTGTTTCAAGTCTGTCCGATAAATTTGTCCAAGCACTGCGGGAAATTATTAGTCATTGTCAATCGGCTGATGCAGGAGGTTATACACCTTCTGATTTCTCCAAAGCAAAGGTAAGCCAAAAAGACCTCGACTTTTTACTGACAAAAATTAACCGTGGGAGTGGAAAGTAAAATATATGAAAGCTGACAACATTCAAGATATTTATGAACTGTCACCACTACAACAGGGCATTCTCTTTCATAGTTTGTATGCTCCCGAATCGGCTGTTTATTTTGTCCAGTTATGTTACTCCCTGAAGGGCAATTTTAATGTTGTAGCCTTTGAACAAGCTTGGCAAGAAGTAGTCAACCGCCACACTGTTCTACGGACAGCTTTTTATTGGGAAAATCTAGAAAAACCTTTACAGGTTGTGCATCGGGAAGTCGAAGTATCGTTAATACAGCACGATTGGCGAGATATCAAACCAAATGAGCAGCCGCAGAAATTGCAGGAACTTTTGGAGAGCGATCGCACCTGTAATTTTGACCTGACACAGCCATGCTTAATGCGGCTGAATTTAATTCGCTATAATGATGATTGCTATTACTTTGTTTGGAGTAAACATCATCTCATTTTAGATGGTTGGTCAACAGCTTTAGTCTTAAAAGAAGTAGTAGAAATTTACAAATCTCTTTATCAAGGTAAAAATTTACCTTTAGTATTAGATACTTCCTTTGGCAATTATATTGGTTGGTTGCAACAACAAGATATAAACAAGGCAAAGGACTTTTGGCAACAGTTATTACAGGGAGTTACAGCACCCACACCCTTAATTAATTTAAATACTCAAGACTCATTCAAGCAACCAGAGAAATACAATCAGCAAGTAATCAAGCTTTCGCAAACAACCACCGCAACGCTACAATCTTTAGCAAGACAAAATCAACTCACACTTAACACCCTTGTCCAAGGAGCTTACGCTTTACTTTTAAGCCGCTACAGTAGAGAAACAGATGTAGTTTATGGTGTAACAGTCTCCGGTCGTCCAGCAGATTTAGTCAACGCTGAGTCTATGGTGGGGATGTTTATCAATACTCTACCTATACGAGTGAAAATTAATGCTGAAGAATCTTTGTTATCTTGGTTAAGAAAATTACAATCACAACTGGCAGAAATTCGGCAATATGAATATAGTCCACTGGTAGAGGTGCAAGGCTGGAGCGAAGTACCGCGAGGTTTACCTTTATTTGAAAGCATATTAGTATTTGAGAATTATCCCATTGACGCTGCATTAAAAAATGGGATGAAAGATTTAGAAATTCAGTCTATTAGTTCTGTTGACAATACTAATTATCCTCTAACAGTAACAGTTATCCCTAGTTTTGAGTTGGAACTGAGAATATCTTACGATTGCGATCGCTTCCATTCAGATACTATCACTCGGATGCTGGGGCATCTTGTCACTCTATTAGAAAATCTGATTGCAGATGTTAGTCAGCCTCTGGCTTCATTGTCGATGTTGACAAAAGTTGAGCAACATCAACTACTAGTTGATTTTAATAATACACAGGCTGATTATCCTAAAAATGAGTGCATTCATCATTTATTTGAGGAACAGGTCGAAAAAGTACCAGATGCACTTGCAGTAGTATTTAAAGACGAGCAACTCACATATCGAGAACTCAACATCCGTGCTAACCAAATAGCCCATTACCTACAACAATTAGGAGTTAAGCCAGAAGTACCAGTGGGGATTTGTGTAGAACGCTCCCTAGAAATGGTCATCGGCTTATTAGGTATCCTCAAAGCAGGTGGAGCATATCTACCAATTGAGCCAACCTATCCCAAAGAACGTCTTGCATTTATTTTACAAGATGCTCAGACACCTGTACTACTGACTCAACAACATTTAGCAGCAAACTTACCAACAGATGCAACCCAAGTAATTTGCTTAGATACTGATTGGCAAATAATTAGTCAACAGCCAATAGATAACCCAGTCAACGATATTACAACTCTCAATCTGGCTTACATCATCTACACTTCTGGTTCGACTGGTAAACCCAAAGGTACATTAATTCACCATCAAGGGCTAGTTAACTACCTGAGTTGGTGTACCCAAGCTTATAATCTTGACCAAGGTACAGGAACAATCGTTCATTCTCCTTTAGGATTTGACCTGACGATTACCAGCCTGTTCTCTCCGTTACTAGTGGGGAATCAGGTAGAAATTCTTTCACCAGACCAAGGTATTGAAACTCTGGCTAATGCTTTACGCGCACGCTCTAACTTAAGCTTGGTGAAAATTACACCGGCTCACCTAAAGTTACTATGTCAGATGTTATCACCGCAAGAAGCCGCAGGTCGCACCAGAGCCTTTATCATTGGTGGTGAGAATTTGTTGGCTGAAGATATTGCTTTCTGGCGGGAGTTTGCACCAGATACGATGTTGGTCAATGAATACGGGCCGACAGAAACAGTTGTAGGGTGTTGCATTTACCAAGTACCGACAGGAGAAAATCTTTCCACTTCAGTCGCAATTGGTAATCCTATTGCTAACACCCAGTTATATGTGCTTGACCAACACTGTCAACCTGTACCGATTGGCGTGGTGGGTGAGTTGCACATTGGTGGTTTGGGATTAGCTAGAGGTTATCTCAATCAGCCAGAATTGACAGCACAAAAGTTTATTCCTAACCCATTTTCTCAAATACCAGGGGAACGACTGTATAAAACAGGTGATTTGGCGCGTTACCGACCAGATGGGGTTCTGGAATTTCTCGGACGAATCGATGACCAGGTAAAAATTCGCGGTTTCCGCATTGAATTGGGAGAAATTGAAGCCACAATCAATCAACACCCATGTGTATCTACGAGTGTAGTTGTCGTTCGGAAAGATGAATCAGCAAATCAAACTTTAGTAGCTTATATTACTTTACAACCGCAGCAGACATTAGCAATACCTGAACTGCGCCGCTTTTTGGAACCTAAGCTGCCAAACTATATGATTCCCTCGGCTTTTGTGACTTTAGATATCCTACCTTTGACATCTAACGGTAAGGTAGACCACAAAGCACTACCCGCAGTTGAAAATTTCCGTCCAGAATTAGCAGTGGCTTATTTGCTGCCACAAACAGAGGTCGAACAGACTATTGCAGATGTTTGGCAAAAATCTTTGAAAATCGAGAAAATAGGCATTCACGATAATTTCTTTGAGCTTGGTGGGCATTCATTACTCTTAATTACAGTTCATAGCCAATTGCGCGAAATATTTAAAACTGAGTTATCAATCCTCGATCTGTTCAGATACCCCACTATTAGTTATTTAGCAGATTATTTAAATTCGTCTCAACAAAAAACAATTTCTTTACAGGAAACTGATATTCAAACTGACAAAATTTTAGATGGGAAAGCGCAACAAAAAAAACGTTTGCAAAAAATGAAATCTATTATAAATAATTGAGGATTTAAAACAGAATGAACGGTTCAGAAATAGCGATTGTTGGATTATCAGGAAGATTTCCCGGTGCTAAAGATGTTGAGGAATTTTGGCAAAATCTCCAAAATGGTGTAAATTCAGTTTCTTTTTTCAGCGATGAAGAATTGTTGTCATCAGGATTAGATCCAGATGTTTTGAAAAATCCTAACTATATCAAAGCAGCATCTCTATTAGAAGATGTAGAATTGTTTGATGCTGCCTTTTTTGGCTTCAATCCTAGAGAAGCAGAAATAACCGACCCGCAACATCGGTTATTTTTAGAGTGTGCTTGGCAAGCACTGGAAAACGCGGGTTATAACTCAGAAATATACAAAGGTGCTATAGGTGTTTTTGGAGGTTCTAGCCTCAGTAGCTACTTACTTAATGTTTATTTAAATCAAAATATTACTTTTAATGGTCATCAACTAAATATTGCAGGTGATAAAGATTACCTTACTACCCGTGTTTCTTATAAACTTAACTTAACTGGCCCTAGTTATACAGTCCAAACTGCCTGTTCAACTTCATTAGTAGCTGTACACCTAGCGTGTCAAAGCTTGCTGAATGGTGAATGTGATATGGCTTTGGCTGGCGGTGTTGCCATCAAGTCATCAAGAAAAGGTGGTTATTTTTACCAAGAAGGCGGCATTTCGTCACCAGATGGCTATTGCCGTGCCTTTGATGCTAAAGCACAGGGAACTGTTAGTGGCGAAGGTGTAGGAATCGTAGTTTTAAAAAGACTAGAAGATGCCTTCACTGATAGAGATTGTATCCACGCCGTTATCAAAGGTTCTGCTATCAATAATGATGGGTCAAACAAAGTTAGCTACACTGCACCCCGGATCGGTGGTCAAGCAAAGGTAATCAGAATGGCTCAAGTTGTGGCCGAAGTTGAACCAGAAACTATTACCTACATTGAAGCCCACGGTACAGGAACATCTTTAGGAGACCCAATAGAAATCGCTGCACTTACAGAGGTTTTTCAAGCCAGTACCCAAAAGAAAGGCTTTTGTGCAATTGGCTCGGTGAAAACAAATATCGGACACTTGGATGCTGCTGCCGGAGTGACAGGCTTAATCAAAACTGTATTAGCTCTCAAGCACAAGCAGATTCCACCCAGCTTACACTTTGAAAAACCTAATCCCCAAATTGATTTTGCCAACAGTCCTTTTTACGTTAATACTGCTCTTTCTCCGTGGGAAGTGAAAGATATTCCTCGCCGTGCTGGTGTTAGTTCCTTTGGTATTGGTGGGACTAATGCACATGTAATTCTTGAAGAAGCACCTTCTTTAAGAGAGCAGGGGAGCAGGAAATCGGAGGAGCAGGGGAGAAATTATCAGTTGTTGGTGCTTTCAGCTAAAACTAACTCGGCGCTAGAAACTGCTACGACAAATTTAGTTGATTATTTACAGCAATATCCCAGTAAAAATCTTGCTGATATCGCTTATACCCTTGGTGTTGGTCGTAGAACTTTTGACTATCGCCGGATGTTGGTATGCAAGAACATTGATGATGCACTCAAAGCATTGAAATCTCCAGGTTCACCAGAAGTATTCACCCACTATCAGGAACCAAAACATTGCCCAGTGGCGTTTATGTTTTCTGGACAAGGTACTCAGTATGTGAACATGGGTCGAGAACTTTATGAAACTGAGTCAATTTTTCGAGAACAGATTGATGATTGCTGCAAATTACTTCAACCGCATCTAGGGATAGATTTGCGAGAACTACTGTATCCTAGTGCGACACAACATCAAGAGGTGGAAAAACAGCTGAAACAAACGGCGATCGCTCAACCTGCCCTGTTTGTGGTGGAATATGCCTTAGCACAATTGTGGATGGCTTGGGGGGTAAATCCACAAGTGATGATAGGCCACAGTATTGGGGAGTATGTTGCTGCTTGCTTGGCTGGAGTGTTCTCGCTGGAAGATGCTTTGTTTGTGGTTGCAATGCGTGGGCGACTGATGCAGCAAGTTCCTGCTGGAGCGATGTTAGCAGTAACGCTATCACAGGCGGAACTTCAACCCTTGTTAACACAAGAATTAGCGATCGCAGTTTACAATACACCATCTCTATGTGTCGTAGCTGGCCCGGTGTCATCTGTGGAAAAATTGCAACATCAACTGCGTAAACAAGGTGTGGAGTGTAGACTTTTACACACTTCTCATGCCTTTCATTCGCCGATGATGTCAGCAATCATTGAGCCGTTTACTCAACTGTTGCAAACAGTTAAACTTAATCCTCCGAAAATTCCATTTTTATCTAATGTCAGTGGAATTTGGATTACCACAGCCGAAGCAACTGACCCTAATTATTGGGCGAAGCATCTCAGACAACCAGTGCGTTTCAGTGAAGGGGTGATTGAGTTACTCAAACAGCCAGAGCGAATTTTACTAGAAGTTGGCCCAGGGCGGACACTGAGTAGCTTGGTCAAGCAACACCAAGTAAATGAGCAAATGGTGCTAACCTCAATCCGCCATCCCCAAGAGCAACAGTCAGATGTAGCATTTGTGCTACAAACTTTGGGTAAGCTCTGGTTAGTAGGGGTGCAAGTGGATTGGTCAGCTTTTTACGCACATCAGCAATGCGATCGCCTGCCCTTACCAACATATCCTTTTGAGCGTCAACGCTACTGGATTGAGGCAAATCCAACAGCTTCTGCACCGACATCTCGACAAGAAGCATTACACAAAAAGTTAGATATTGCTGACTGGTTTTACATCCCTCGCTGGCAACAATCTATACCACTGGGAGTTTTGCAAACAGGTGAACTGACACAGCAAAAGTTATGCTGGTTGGTCTTTGTCGATGCGTATGGAATCGGAACAGAAGTAGCAAAACGACTAGAACAACAGGGTCAAAATGCGATCGCAGTCAAAGTAGGTGAGCAGTTTGCTCAACTCAGTGACGGTAGTTATACAATCAATCCCGAACAACGCAACGATTATCATGCTTTACTGCAAGCACTACAAAAACAGGGTTTGATTCCACAAGCGATCGCTCATTTTTGGAGTGTCGCACCTAACGATACTTTTGCCTGTAGTAGCCTTAGTGAACAGACACAATATTTTGATGATTGTCAAAAAGTCGGCTTTTACAGTCTACTTTTCTTAGCACAAGCACTGGCAGAACAGAATCTAACTGAGCCGACAAAGTTGATGGTTGTTACCAGTAATGTACATGATGTCACTGGCGAAGAGAAATTATGCCCACACAAAGCAACAGTGATTGGCTCATGCAAGGTAATTCCCCAGGAATATCCTCATATTACCTGTTGTCACATTGATGTGGTAATTACTGCTGCTGACACCAAACCATCTGAGAAACTTATAAATCAGCTAGTAGGAGAATTTACAGCAGAATCGACAGAGAATGTCATTGCTTACCGTGGTCATCATCGCTGGATTCAAACCTATGAGGCTGTTCGCTTAGATCAGAGTGTTGCTGACAAAACTCGTTTGAGGAAAGGAGGCGTTTACTTAATTACTGATGGATTAGGTAGCGTTGGTTTATCGCTGGCAGAATATCTAGCGCAGAAAGTACAGGCTAAATTGGTTTTACTGGGACGAACAGATTTGCCTGCAAAAGAGCAGTGGTCTCAATGGTTGGCGACTAATGATGAACAGGATATTGTTAGCTGCAACCTCCGAAAATTACAAGCACTGGAGGCATTAGGCGCTGAGGTTTTGGTCATCAGTGCTGATGTTGCTAACGAACAACAAATGCACAATGCGATCGCCACAGCTACTTCACGCTTTGGTGACATTCATGGTGTCATTCACACTGCTGGAAATCCTGAAAATGCACATTGTGCTATACAAGGAACTTTGCCAACTGAAACTCAATTACAATTTCATTCTCAAGTCTATGGATTATTTGTTTTAGAAAAAGTTTTGCGAAACTACAACCTAGATTTTTGTTTTTTAATATCATCTTTATCATCTGTTTTAGGAGGATTAGGATTTGTTTCTTCTTCCGCAGCTTCCAATTTTATGGATGCTTTTGTTTATCAATACAACCAAACAAATTCTTGTTTTTGGTGTAGCATAAACTGGGATATGTGGAAAACTAAAGAAGAACAGCTACATACAATTAATGAAATAAATTCATCTCAATTTTTCATAACATTACAGGAAGGTATAAAAGCCTTTGAACGTGTGTTATCCATGTCTGGGATTTCTCAAATTGTTGTCTCAACTGGAGAATTGCAAGCTAGGATTGACCAACGGCTCAAGCTGGAATCATTACAAAAGACGAAATTATCCAGCCAGGAAGATTTATTTTCCAACCATCAAAGACCAAATTTACTCACAGCATATATTGCACCTAGAAATGAGGTTGAGCAAACTGTTGCAGAAATTTGGCAAAAACTTCTAGGTGTTGAACAGATAGGAATCCATGACAACTTTTTTGAGTTAGGAGGACATTCCTTGTTGGGAACTCAGGTGATTTCTCACTTACGTAAAGCCTTCTTGATAGATTTGCCTCTACGTCACCTATTTGATGAACCTACTATAACTGGCATTTCAGAATCTATCGAAAACATTCGTAGTACAGCTAAAAAAATCTTGGTTTCTGCCAGTTCTAATTTTGGCGATCGCGAGGAAATAGAGTTGTGAACAAATGCTTTACCTGTAATTTATCTACGTTAATTGTGATTGGTTGATTCTGAATAAACATGGCTTTAACTGTGTTCGGTTACGAGGAGAAAGATTTATGAAAACCATCGATCAATTTTTTTCTTATATTGATAGTTTAGACATCAAGCTCAGGGTTGATGGCGATCGTTTATACTGTAACGCTCCTCAAGGAACACTAACACCAGAATTGAGCGCCGAGTTGCGAGAACGCAAGATAGAAATCCTCAAGTTTCTATCTGCTGCTAACCTGGCCTCAAATTCGATTACTATAAAGCCCATTCCTAGAGATATAAACCTACCCCTATCTTTTGCTCAACAACGGCTGTGGTTCCTGAATCAATTTGATCCTAATGACCCTTCCTACAACCTATCTTTTGCCCTTCGTCTGGCCGGTACACTCAATGTAGCAGCACTAAAACAGAGTCTTAACGAAATCGTGCAACGTCACGAAGTCTTGCGAACTACTTTTACAGTAATTGAGCAACAACCAGTTCAAGTTATTGCTCCTAGCTTGACTTTGCAGTTACCTGTAATTAACTTGCAAGAAATCACACCAGCACAACAGCAAGCTGAAGTTTTGCGGCTGGCTGCTCAGGAAGCTAAGTTGCCCTTTGACTTAACACAAGGGCCTTTACTACGTTTTACTTTGCTACATTTAAGTAAGCAAGAATACGTAGCTTTGTTAACAATGCACCATATCATCTCCGATGGTTGGTCATTGGAGCTACTTATCCAAGAATTAACAGCACTTTACGAAGCCTTTTCTCAAGATCATTCCTCTTTGCAAGATGCTAAACGGCTACCAGAATTACCAATACAGTATGCAGACTTTGCAGCATGGCAACGGCAGTGGCTAGTAGGAGAAGTACTAGAATCCCAACTTGCTTACTGGCGAAAGCAGTTGCAGGGTGCGCCAACAGCCCTAGAGTTACCTACTGACTACCCACGACCAGCGATTCAAAGCTTCCAGGGTGCTACTCATCGTTTCGAGTTATCCGCAGAACTATCTGTTGCTTTGAAGCAATTGAGTCAGCAAGAAGGAGCCACCTTGTTTATGACAATGCTTGCAGCCTTCAAAACCTTATTGTATCGCTACACAACCAGCACTGATATTGTGATTGGTTCACCAATTGCCAATCGTAACCACAGTGAAATAGAAAAGCTAATTGGCTTTTTTGTCAATACCTTAGTGTTGCGAACTAATCTTGAAGGTGATCCCAGCTTTCGAGAGCTATTAGGCCGAGTGCGTGAAGTCGCTTTAGGGGCTTATGCTCATCAAGATGTACCCTTTGAGCAACTTGTAGAACAATTGCAGCCACAACGAAACTTAAGTCATTCGCCGCTATTTCAGGTGATGTTTGTGCTTCAGAATGCACAAAGGACACAGATAAAGTTACCGGGTTTGAGCTTAAATTCGCTAGAAAGTGAAAGTGGTACTGCCAAATTCGATTTGACACTGGAAATGAGCGAAACAGCGTCGGGCATGGTTGGCAGTCTGGAATATAATACTGATTTATTTGCAGCAGATACTATACGCCGGATGGCAGGGAATTTGCAGACATTGCTTTGTGGGATTGTTGTTAATCCAGAGCAACGGCTTTCTCAATTACCATTGTTAACAGAAGATGAGCAACATCAACTGTTAGAAAAGTGGAATGACATTCAAGCTGAGTATCCACAAGACAAATGTATTCATCAACTGTTTGAAGCACAGGTAGAAAAAACGCCGGATGCTGTAGCAGCAGTATATGAAAATCAATATTTAACTTATCAAGAACTCAATCACAGAGCAAATCAACTCGCTCATTACTTACAGAAACTGGGTGTTGAGCCAGAGGTTAGGGTGGGAATTTGTGTTGAGCGTTCCCTAGAGATGATAATAGGAGTTTTGGGCATTCTCAAAGCTGGGGGAGCTTATGTACCTTTAGATCCACAATTACCCCAAGAGCGTTTGACTTTCATGGTGCGAGATGCACAAGTTTCTGTATTACTCACCCAGACGCAACTTTTACAAAATCTACCAGTTTTGCCAATTAAACTTGTATACATAGATAAAGATTGGGAGAGCATCACACTATTATCTCAATCCAATCCAGCTATAATTCAATTACACCCAGACAACGTTGCTTACATCATCTATACCTCTGGTTCCACAGGTCAATCTAAGGGGGTAATGATTCAACATCTTAGCCTTGTGAATGCTTATTTTGCCTGGGAAAAAATCTACCAATTAAGTACAAAGGCAACATCTCATTTACAGATGGCCAGCTTTTCCTTTGATGTTTTTTCAGGGGATTTGATTCGGTCTTTATGTTCTGGTGGCAAGTTGGTTTTATGCTCAAAGGATTTGTTGCTATCGCCAGAACAATTGTATGAACTCATGGAACAAGAAAAGGTGGATTGTGCTGAGTTTGTACCTGCTGTATTGAGAAATTTGATTCACTATCTTGATAGTAGCCAACAGCGTTTAGATTTTATGCGGTTGCTGATTTGTGGCTCTGATAGTTGGAGTGGAGCAGAATACCGAAATTTTTTAAGATTTTGTAGTTTTCAAACTCGTTTAATTAACTCCTATGGACTGACAGAAGCTACCATTGATAGTTCTTATTTTGAAACTACGGTAAATAATTTAGAACTTAATAAATTAGTAGCTATTGGGCAACCATTTCCTAATACTAAACTTTATATTTTAGATAAAAATTTACAACCCTTACCTATAGGAGTTCCCGGAGAACTCTATATTAGTGGCGTTAGTCTAGCCAGAGGTTATAGCCATCGTCCTGATTTGACTGCCGAAAAATTTATTCCCAACCTATTTAGTAATCAACCAGGAGAACGCCTATACAAAACAGGCGACATAGTTCGCTATTCAAGTGATGGTAATATTGAGTTTATCAAACGTATTGATCATCAAGTAAAAATTCGTGGATTCCGCATTGAATTAGGAGAAATTGAAGCCAAATTAGTTCAGCATTCAGTTGTGCAGGAAAGTATAGTTGTAGTTAGGGAAGATAACCCTGGTAACAAGCGTCTAGTAGCATATATAGTTCCTAATACTCATAATGTTGAGTTAAAAAATAATAGTGAACTAATACCACAGTTACGACAATTCCTCAAAGAAAGTTTACCAGAGTACATGGTTCCTGCTGCTTTTGTATTACTGGAAAAACTACCACTAACACCAAATGGCAAAATAGACCGCAAAGCGCTTCCCATACCTGATTTGACACAGTTGATGCCCGAATCTGATCTCGTGGCTGCTGTTACCCCAGTCCAAGAAATGCTAGCCGGAATTTGGACACAGGTACTTGGTTTAGAAAAGCTTGGTGTCAACGACAACTTCTTTGAGTTGGGCGGACATTCTCTATTGGCGACGCGTGTCATCTCCCAGATCCGTCAAGCCTTTAAAGTCGAGTTACCCTTGCGCCGTTTATTTGAGTCTCCAACTGTCGCCGAACTAGCTAAAGATGTTCAAACAGCTATTAACACTGGCAAAGGATTAGAACTGCCACCCATCAATCGGGTTTTGCGATCGCAAGATTTACCTCTGTCTTTTGCTCAACAAAGACTATGGTTACTCGATCAATTAGATCCAGGCAATCATACTTATAATGATCCTACATCTGTGCGCTTGACTGGTTCACTCAACATCACAGCCTTAGAGCAAAGCCTGAATGCAGTTGTCAGTCGTCACGAAACCTTACGCACAGTTTTTACTACAGTCGAAGGGCAACCAGTTCAGAAAATTCAACCGATTACTGATATTGCTATACCAATAGTAGACCTAAGAGGAGATGAGCGATCGCCCCAACAACGAGAAATTGAAGCAAAGCGCCTTGCACTCGCAGAAGCACAACGCCCATTCAACCTAGCTCAAGGGCCATTACTTCGAGCCACGCTACTCCAGCTAGACGAAGCAGAGTATGTATTACTGCTGACCATGCACCACATTATCTCCGACCTGTGGTCAATGGCCATACTCATTCGGGAACTAGCAGACTTTTACGCAGCATTTTGCCAAGGTAAATCGGTGACACTACCAGAATTGCCAATTCAGTATGCAGATTTTGCTGTTTGGCAGAGAGAATGGATGCAAGGAAAGGTGCTAGAAACTCAACTCGCTTACTGGAAACAACAACTCCAAAACGCTTCGACAAAGCTAGAGTTGCCCACTGACAAACCTCGACCTTTGCAGCCAACTTATACTGGCACAACCCAATTGTTCCAGCTACCCAAAGACCTCAGCGATGCACTGCAATTACTTAGCAAGCGGGAAGATGTTACCCTCTCTATGACCCTGCTAACGACTTTCAACGTTTTACTCTACTACTACACCAAGCAAGAGGATATCCTTGTAGGTTCGCCCATTGCTAACCGCAATCGCAGTGAAATTGAAGGATTAATTGGCTTTTTTGTCAATAGTTTAGTTCTGCGGACAGACCTCTCAGGAAACCCTATTTTTAGTGAATTGCTGCGTCGAACACGCGAAGTAACTTTAGGAGCTTATGCTCATCAGGATTTACCTTTTGAAAAGTTAGTCGGAGAATTGCAGCTAGAACGAGATTTAAATTATAATCCACTGTTCCAAGTGTGGTTTACTTTGCAGAATATAGCCACACCAGATATTCAAAAACTTACTTTATCTTTACCTGATCTCACCCTTAGCCCATTCGAAACCAACAAGCAGAGATCACCCTTTGATTTAGGACTCTTACTTTCAGAACAAGCAGAAGGTATTAGTGGTTGCTTTGAATATAAAACGGATTTATTTGAATCCAACACTATAGTCCGCATGACAGAACAGTTAGAAATGCTTTTGCGGTCTGTGGTTACACAACCAGATATCCAACTCAACCAGCTAGTAGAAAAACTTAAAAAATTTGACCATCAACAACAACTAGCTAAAGAACAAGAATATAAACAAACCATTCGCCATAAGTTAATGAAGATTAAACAAAAATCTAACATTATCTCCTAATTGCTCTCTGTCTCTCTATGCGAATAAAATCCTGATTTTCCAATATTATGCAAACTAAAACTCTTGAAGGTGTCCGAATTTCTCCACTCCAGAAACGTCTGTGGTTGTTACAGCACACAAATAAGCAAACACCATTTCGTGCCCAAGTAGCAGTTTTAATAGAAGGAAAGCTCGACATAGCTCATCTTAAAGAAACCTTAAACAATGTTGTTAATAAGCATGAGATTCTGCGGACTAAATTTCAATGCTTGCCCGGCATGGAAATTCCAGTTCAAGTAATTAATCATGGTAGCCTTGACTGGGAAGATGACTATGATTTAATAGCCTGGAAACCTCAGCAGCAAGATGCCCAAATTGACTTAATTTTTCAAAAAATGCTTCATTTGCCTTTTGATTACGAAAAAGGTCAAATTTTGCGTATCTCTCTAATAACTTTATCACTGCAAAAATATATATTACTTTTGAGCTTACCAGCATTGTGTGCGGATTCTGCAACTCTGAAAAATTTGGTGCATGAAATCAGTAGTTCTTATGAAGCTTGTTTACAAGATAAAGAATTATCTGATGAAATCCTCCAGTATGCTGATATTGCTGAATGGCAAAATGAATTACTTGAATCAGAAGATACAGCAATAGGTAGAGAGTATTGGCGTAAACAGGATATTGCTCACCTTTTGGATTTACATTTGCCTTTAGAGAATCAACTGCAAGTCAATCAAGAGTTTCAGCCTCAATTTGTGAGCTTGCAGATAAATCCTGATTTTACTAATAAAATTAAAATTTTAGCCCAAAAACATAATACTTCTGTTTCTGTATTATTATTGGCTTGTTGGCAAGCATTGCTGATGCGTTTAACTGGGCAATCGGAAATAGTTATTGGTACGGCTAACGATGGTCGTAATTACGAAGAATTAGAATCAGCGTTAGGATTATTTGCTAAATATTTACCTTTACACAGCTATTTAAGATCAACTAGCTTTTTTAGTGAAGTTTTACAGAGAACTCAAGATCGCCTTCAAGAAATTCATGAATGGCAAGATAGTTTTAATTGGGAAAATATTAAACTTAATAAGAATATAAATACATCACATTTTCCATTTTGTTTTGATTTTAAACCACAAAAGCATAACTATACTGCTGCTAATATTAATTTTTCAATTTATAAGCAATATGCCTGTATAGATAGGTTTAAAGTAAAATGTTCTTGTTTAGAATACAACGATTATTTGACTGTAGAATTTCACTATGACGCTAACTTATTTAGTGCTGAAAATATAAGTCGTTTAACGGAAGAATTTGAGACTTTATTGCACAGTATCTTAAAAAATCCGTTATCGACAATTAATGAGTTAGAGATATTACCGCCAAACGAGTTACAACAACTACTGGTTGATTTTAATCATACCCAGACTGACTATCCCAAAAATAAGTGCATTCATCAATTATTTGAGGAACAGGTAAAACGCACACCAGACAACATCGCTGTTATTTTTGAGAATCAGCAGTTAACTTATAGTGAACTCAACACCCTTGCTAACCAACTAGCCCATTACCTACAACAATTAGGAGTTAAGCCAGAAGTACCAGTGGGGATTTGTGTAGAACGCTCCCTAGAAATGGTCATCGGCTTATTAGGTATCCTCAAAGCAGGTGGAGCATATCTACCAATTGAGCCAACCTATCCCAAAGAACGTCTTGCATTTATTTTACAAGATGCTCAGACACCTGTACTACTGACTCAACAACATTTAGCAGCAAACTTACCAACAGATGCAACCCAAGTAATTTGCTTAGATACTGATTGGCAAATAATTAGTCAACAGCCAATAGATAACCCAGTCAACGATATTACAACTCTCAATCTGGCTTACATCATCTACACTTCTGGTTCGACTGGTAAACCCAAAGGTACATTAATTCACCATCAAGGGCTAGTTAACTACCTGAGTTGGTGTACCCAAGCTTATAATCTTGACCAAGGTACAGGAACAATCGTTCATTCTCCTTTAGGATTTGACCTGACGATTACCAGCCTGTTCTCTCCGTTACTAGTGGGGAATCAGGTAGAAATTCTTTCACCAGACCAAGGTATTGAAACTCTGGCTAATGCTTTACGCGCACGCTCTAACTTAAGCTTGGTGAAAATTACACCGGCTCACCTAAAGTTACTATGTCAGATGTTATCACCGCAAGAAGCCGCAGGTCGCACCAGAGCCTTTATCATTGGTGGTGAGAATTTGTTGGCTGAAGATATTGCTTTCTGGCGGGAGTTTGCACCAGATACGATGTTGGTCAATGAATACGGGCCGACAGAAACAGTTGTAGGGTGTTGCATTTACCAAGTACCGACAGGAGAAAATCTTTCCACTTCAGTCGCAATTGGTAATCCTATTGCTAACACCCAGTTATATGTGCTTGACCAACACTGTCAACCTGTACCGATTGGCGTGGTGGGTGAGTTGCACATTGGTGGTTTGGGATTAGCTAGAGGTTATCTCAATCAGCCAGAATTGACAGCACAAAAGTTTATTCCTAACCCATTTTCTCAAATACCAGGGGAACGACTGTATAAAACAGGTGATTTGGCGCGTTACCGACCAGATGGGGTTCTGGAATTTCTCGGACGAATCGATGACCAGGTAAAAATTCGCGGTTTCCGCATTGAGTTAGCAGAAATTCAATCCGTAATTCTAGAGCATTCGGGGGTAAAGGAAGCCGCAGTAATAGCACGGGAAGATGTTCCAGGTAACAAACGTTTAGCTGCATATATTGTTTGGAATGCAGAATCACCCAGTTCTATCGACGTTCTGCAAAGCTTTGTGTCAGAGAAACTGCCTGATTATATGGTTCCCTCGGTTTTTGTACCATTAAAGGCTCTACCTTTGACAAATAATGGCAAGGTAGATTCAAAAGCATTGCCAGCACCAGAAGAAGTTAGAGCCGAATCAGGTACTTTTGTTGCTCCTACTACGCCGACGGAGAAATTACTAGCAGACATTTGGACTAAGGTTTTGCGTGTGGAACGGGTAGGTATCCACGACAATTTCTTTGAGTTGGGCGGCGATTCTATTTTGAGTATCCAAATTATTGCTAAAGCTAATCAAGCTGGTTTGCAATTGATTCCCAAGCAAATGTTTGATAACCAGACAATTGCAAAATTGGCAGCAGTGGCGGGTACGGTTCGCACTATCCAAGCAGAACAAGGATTAGTGACAGGTGATGTATTTCTCACCCCGATTCAACACTGGTTTTTTGAGCAAAATCAACCTGAGCCACACCACTGTAATCAGGCAATTCTGCTGGAAATGCGGCAAAATTTCGACACAGAGGTTTTAGAACAAGTAATGCAGCAGTTGATATTGCATCATGATTCACTGCGGCTGCGTTTTGTCAAGGAAGTTTCTGAATGGCAGCAGTTTATTGCTCCTCCTAGAGATATTACAGTGACACGCTGCGATTTTTCTACATTGCCACAGCAGGAACAAGAATTAGCGATCGCCTCTACAGCCACAAAATCACAAGCTAGTTTCAATCTCTCAGAGAGTCCGTTAGTACAAGCGGCTATTTTTGACCGTGGTGCAAATCAGCCCAGTTACCTACTACTAATCATTCACCATTTAGCTGTTGATGGTGTTTCTTGGCGCATTCTCCTAGAAGATTTCCAAACTGTTTACACCCAACTACAAGCGGGTGAGGCAATTAAATTACCAGCTAAAACAACTTCCTTCCAGCAGTGGGCGCAAAAGTTAAAAAACTACGCCCAGTTAGATGAACTTCAAAATGAACTAGAGTACTGGTGTGCAGAATCCCGTCGTCACGTTTCCCGCATCCCAGTAGATTTTCCCGGAGGCGAAAACACAGTTGTTTCGGCTCGTACTATATCTGTTTCCTTAAGTGTGGAAGATACCCAAGCTTTATTACAAAAAGTACCAGCCGCTTACCAAACTCAAATTAACGATGTATTACTCACCGCACTGGTACAAACTTTTGCTGAGTGGATGGGAGAGCCAACACTACTTTTAGATTTAGAAGGACATGGGCGGGAAGACATCTTTGATGATGTGGATTTGTCACGAACTGTCGGCTGGTTTACGACCATTTTCCCAGTATTATTAAACTTGCCAGCAACTTCTGACTCAGCCACGACGGTAAAAACTATCAAGGAACAGTTACGCGAGATTCCCAATCGCGGAATTGGTTATGGTGTACTGCGTTATCTTAGCGATGACGAATCAATTGCAGAAAAACTGCAAACTCTACCTCAAGCTGAGGTGTTGTTCAACTATTTAGGACAATCTGATCAAGTCCTTTCAGAATCATCAACCTTTAGTTTAGCTGATGCAGATATTGGCTCTGCAAGCAGTCCAAAGGGAAGCCGTCGCCATTTACTAGATATCAACGCCATTGTAGTTGCAGACCGATTACAAATCAGTTGGACTTACAGCAATGCGATTCATCGCCAAAGCACGGTTGAGAATCTAGCTGAGAATTTTATCAAGGCATTACTCTCTTTAATTCACCAAGTTTCTGAAAATAACTCGCTCCCAGCAGATTTATCAGACTTTCAGTGGAGTGAAACTGACCTCGAAAACATCATTGCAGCAATTGGAGACGTTTAAAATGGGTATGCAAAATGTAGAGGATTTCTATCCTCTTTCACCAATGCAGCAGGGATTACTTTTTCATACCCTATCTGCACCAGATACAGGAGTTTATTTTAATCAGTTAGTATGTACTCTTTCTGGACAACTGAATATTCCTGTATTTGAACGAGTTTGGCAGCTGGTAATTCAGCGTCATTCAATTTTGCGGACTTGTTTTCGCTGGGAAGGTTTAAAAGAACCTGTACAAGTGGTGCTGCGTCAAGTGCAACTGCCTTTAAAACATTACAACTGGACGGGTCTTTCATCTACTGAGCAGCAAGAAAAGTTAGAAGCTTTTTTAGAAAGCGATCGCACTTTAGGTATTGATCTCTCCCAAGCGCCGTTGATGCGTTTGGCGTTAATTCAAGCCAGCGAAAATACTTACCATTTTGTCTGGAACACCCATCATCTAATTACCGATGGTTGGTCTACATCAATGTTGCTGGAAGAAGTTTTTAAATTTTATACTGCCTTCTGCCAAAATGAAGAATTACGGTTAGAGCCTCCCCGTCCTTACCGCGATTACATAAAATGGCTACAGAAACAGGATTTGTCAAAGGCTGAGACTTTTTGGCGACAGACATTGAATGGTTTTTCTGCTCCTACTAACCTCCGTATTGAAAAAACACTGACTATTAGTCATAGCCAAATAAAAAACCATGCAGCCCAACAAATAAAATTATCAGCTAGCGAAACCGCAGCAATGCGATCGCTCGTTCGTCAGCAGCAAATTACCCTCAATACTTTAGTACAAGGTGCTTGGGCTTGGCTGTTGAGCTATTACAGTGGCGAGAAAGATGTAGTTTTTGGTGTCACCGTCTCTGGTCGTCCGGTAACGCTGGCGGGTGCAGAATCTATGGTAGGATTGTTCATCAATACCTTACCTCTGAGAGTGCAAGTAGCAGCAGATACTTCTGTTGTAGCTTTGCTCAAACAGATTCAAGCTAAACAGGCAGAAATTTCTCAATATGAATACAGTCCGTTAGTACAGGTGCAAGGGTGGAGTGAAGTCCCACGGGGAATGTCTTTATTTGACAGCATCTTGGTATTTGAAAATTACCCGGTGGACACTTCAAAACGGCAAATTGATAATCTAGAAATTTTGAATGTTGTTACCGATGAACGGACAAACTATCCTTTAACGGTGACAGCCGTACCTAGCCAAGAGTTGTCATTAGAAATTGCTTATGATGGCGATCGCTTTGATGATGATGCTATAACTCGGATGTTAGGACATTTGGGCAATTTGTTAGCAGGTATTCTAGCTAATCCTGAGCAGTGCTTGTCAGACTTGCCTCTATTGACAGAAGCAGAAAAGCATACTTTATTAGTTGAGTGGAATAATACTGAAATTGATTACCCACAAGACCAGTGCGTTCATCAATTATTTGAAGCACAGGTAGAAAAAACACCTAATGCTGTAGCGGTAGTATACGAAAATTACTATTTTACTTATCAAGAACTAAATCAAAGAGCAAATCAACTCGCCCACTATCTGCAAAAACTGGGAGTAGAGCCAGAGGTACTGGTGGGGATATGTGTAGAGCGTTCCTTAGATATGATAGTTGCACTCTTGGGAATTCTCAAGGCTGGCGGGGCATATCTGCCACTAGATCCAAATTACCCCCCTCAACGTTTAGCTTTCATGCTCCAAGACGCTCAAGTAAAAATACTACTTACTCAAGCACACCTGTTAGATACATTACCTCCTCATCAAGCCGAAGCAATTTGTGTTGATAGAGACTGGAAAATTATTAATAATGAAAGCCAAGAAAATATCAATAATCAAGTTTCACCTATTAATAACGCTTACATTCTTTATACATCTGGCTCAACGGGTCAACCAAAAGCAGTTATTATTGAACATCAAAATGCTATTGGCTTAATATATTGGGCAAAAGAAGTATTTAACGACCAAGACATAGCTGGTGTTTTAGCATCAACGTCTATCTGTTTTGATTTATCAATATTTGAAATATTTGTGCCTCTAAGTTGGGGTGGCAAGGTAATTGTTGCAGAAAATTTGTTGCATTTACAGACTTCAGTTGCTGCTCAAGAAGTAACTTTAATCAATACAGTTCCATCTGCGATCGCTGAATTACTAAAAATTGATAGTATACCCGCTTCTGTACGTACCATTAACTTAGCAGGTGAACCTTTGCCTCAACCATTGGTGCAGCAGTTGTATCAAGAAACTTCTGTGCAAAATGTCTTTAATCTTTATGGCCCTTCTGAAGACACAACCTATTCTACATTTTCTTGTATTAAGCCAGAAGATGATCTAGTCACCATTGGTCGCCCAATTGCTAACACCCAAATTTATATATTGGATAGTCATTTACAACCGTTGCCAATTGGTATACCTGGTGAGGTATACATTTGTAGTACTGGTCTTGCACGAGGCTATCTTAAACGCCAAAAACTAACAGCAGAAAAGTTCATTAGCAACCCCTTTAGTAATAAGCACGGTGCGCGTCTATATAAAACTGGTGACTTAGCGCGTTACCTACTTGATGGTAATATAGAGTTTCTTGGACGCGTTGATCATCAAGTAAAAATTCGTGGCTTCCGGATTGAACTAGGAGAAATCGAAGCTAAATTAGCTCAACATTCCGTTGTCCAACATAGTGTGGTTGTAATTAGGGAAGATAAACCTGGTGATAAGCGTTTAATAGCATATATTGTTCCTAATACTGGCAATTTTGATTCAGTAAATAATACCGAACTAATACCACATTTACGCAAATACTTAAAAGAGAATTTACCAAAGTACATGGTTCCTTCTGCTTTTGTATTACTGGAAAAATTACCACTTACACCAAATGGTAAAATAGACCGCAAAGCACTTCCTCTACCTGGCCAGACTTATTCTAATATTGAAACAACTTATATAGCACCACGTACAGCCATCGAAGAACAACTAGCGAAAATTTGGGCTGAATTGCTAAAGGTTAAACAAGTTGGAATTGAAGACAACTTTTTTGAATTGGGAGGGCATTCATTACTACTAACACAACTTATTTTTCAGATTCGACAAACTTGGAAAATAGAACTACCTTTAAGCAGTTTGTTTGAAATGCCGACAATCGCTAGTTTAACACAGAGTATTGAAACAGCTCAAAAAATGGGTTTTTCTACTCTTGCTATTACTCCGAATAATCAAATCGATTGGCAAACAGAGGCTGTTCTTGATCCTACAATCCGTCTGGAAATACCAATTAAATATCCAACTCAGCCTACTAACATTTTATTAACTGGAGCTACAGGTTTTGTCGGAGCATTTTTGCTTTATGAACTACTGCAACAAACTCATGCAGATATCTATTGTTTAGTACGTGCTGCTAATGCAGAAGAAGGCAAAAAAAGAATTCAAAGCTGCCTCGAATCATATTTGCTTTGGAATGAAACTTTTAGTTATAGAATTATTCCCGTTGTCGGAAATTTGTCTAAACCACTTTTAGGACTTTCGAGACAGGGATTTCAAGAATTGACTGAATTAATTGATGTTATCTATCACAATGGTGCATGGGTTCATCATACTTCTCCATATTCCACACTCAAGGGGGCGAATGTATTAGGAACTCAAGAAGTTTTGAGGCTAGCAAGTCAAGTTAAAATCAAACCTGTACATTTTATATCAACTAATGGGGTATTCTCTCCCGAAGGTTATTCTGGCATAAAAATAGTTCAAGAACAAGATAACCTCAATGATTATCAAGTGCCATCTGGCGGCTACACGCAAAGTAAATGGGTTGCCGAAAAGTTAGTTAACATTGCACGCGATCGCGGCCTTACTGTAACTATACATAGGATAGGACGTGTTTCTGGACACAGCAAAACCGGAGTATTCAATCAAAATGACTTTTTATACAGATTAATCATCGGCTGTATAAAACTTGAAAAAGTGCCAGATGGCAATATGATTGAAGATATGGCTCCTGTAGATTATGTGAGCAAAGCCGTAGTCTATTTATCCAGACAAGAAAAATCTATAGGGAAGGCATTTCACTTTGTAAATTCCCAACCTTTTCATTCAATTAAGCTGATCAAATTACTCCGCTCCCTTGGCTATCCACTGCAACAAATTTCTAATGACCAATGGCAAGCAGATTTGATTAACATTGCTGAACACTACCCAGAACATCCACTATATCCACTTGTACCCTTGCTGAGTGAACAGAATCATAACTCAGCAGTACTAAAGTTTGATTGCCAGAATACACTCGATGGGCTAGCAAATACCTCTATTATTTGCCCACCAATCGATGATAGTTTGCTTAATACTTACTTGTCTTATCTTATGCAAAAAGGATTTTTGGAGGCTCCCAAACATAAATTGATCAACATCTAATGCTTTATAAAATTCGCCACACATTAATACTATGCAATTAACAAATTCAACAACTACAGCCAAGGTGAATCCTCAACAGCAGTATCTAGAAAACTTTATTGCCCGTTATTCCAAACGGACACAAACATCGAAACAGCTAACTCAAGCATATCGTTCTGTGCTTGCAGATAGAAGAAATTCTATCGGATTTAACAAAACTATTAAAGAAATAGTCTATCCCATTATTGGCAAACGTGCTTCTGGTTCTAAAATTTGGGATGTTGATGGAAATGAATATATAGACCTGTTGATGGGCTTTGGAGTAAGTTTTTTTGGTCATAATCCACCTTTTATTAAAGAAGCCATACAAGAGCGGCTAGAACAAGGTATACATATAGGCCCACAATCAGATTTAGCTGGTGAAGTTGCAGAGTTATTCTGTAAACTAACTGGTATGGAACGGGTAACTTTTAGTAATACAGGTACAGAAGCCGTAATGACGGCACTACGTCTAGCACGCGCTACAACAGGCCGCCAAAAAATTGCTATGTTTGCAGGCTCTTATCATGGACATTTTGATGGCACTTTAGTTAAAAGACAGAAATTAGACGACAATCTAGTTGTAGTTCCACGTTTTCCCGGTGTATTGCCTAATGTAGCTCAAGATGTTTTAGTTTTGGATTATGGTGATTTTAAATCGTTAGAAGTAATCAAAGCTTATCAACATGAATTAGCTGCTGTTTTAGTTGAACCTATTCAAGATGAAAGACCAAATATACAGCCTCAAGAGTTTTTGTTGCAATTAAGAGAAATCACCCAAAAATCCGGTACAGCATTAATATTTGATGAAATGCTTACAGGCTTTCGCCTTCATTTAGGTGGAGCGCAAGCATGGTTTGGTGTTAAAGCAGATATAGCAACTTATGGAAAAATTATAGGTGGTGGTTTGCCCATTGGAGTTATAGCAGGCAAAGCAGACTACATGGATAGAATTGATGGTGGAATATGGAGCTACGGGGATGCTTCTTTCCCGCAAGTAGAAACAACATTTTTTAGCGGTACTTACTGCAAACATCCCTTAGCTATGGCTGCTGCTAAGGCAGTGCTTAACTATTTAAAAAATCAAGGCACTGCTCTTCAAGAAAAGGTAAATCAACGTACTTCCCAGTTTGTAGAAAAACTGAATAGTTACTTTCAAGCAGATGGAGTACCAATTCGGTTAGCAAATTGCGGTTCTATGTTTAATTCTATTCCTTTAGGAAATACTTCTGATTCTGGAAATTCTACTTCAGAGAATATAGACTTGATATCCTATCATCTTCTATATCAAGGAGTTTTCCTAATAGGAAATGGTGGTTTTATGTCGACAGCGCACACCGATGAAGACCTGGAATATGTAATTGAAGCAGTTAAAAGTACTATCAATGAACTGCGAAAAGGTGGTTTATTACCATAGTTATAACGTTAGTAATTTTAATTAAAAAAGAAATTAAAAATCGGAGTACAGGTAAATGGTTACAATCAATTCTAATCCTCAATATGACTCTTGGGCTAAGATTTATAATGAATATTGGGGCCTAAAGTATTGCCAGCATAATTTGCCTCCTTTTGAAAAATTACTACAACAATATAAGATTCTTGAAGGAGCAAATATTCTTGATTTATGTTGTGGTACAGGACATATAGCACAGGAATTAATCGAGCAAGGCTATCAAGTAACGGGCCTTGATATTTCAGAACCAATGTTGCAATATGCTCGTGAAAATGCACCTAATGCTAGATTTATTCATGATGATGCTAGATTTTTTAACTTACCGCCTACTTTCCACGCAGTTATTTCTCCTAGCGCTAGCCTTAACGACATAATAAGCATTGAAGACCTGCAAAAAGTCTTTATGCAGGTGCATGATAGTTTAGTAGTTAACGGGATTTTTATGTTTGGATTAAAACTAGAAGATGGTTACAAATCTTGGAATGGTAAAATCGCTGAGGGTGATGTGAAACATGATTTCGCTTGGTCTTGTCGCTATAGCCATAATCCTAAAGAAAAAACAGGAGAATTTACTATTACTATTTTTCAACCGTTAGGAGGCAGTTGGCAGCGTTTAGATATTAATAATTTAGTTAGAGCTTATTCTCAAGCAGAAGTTATACCTGCTCTTCAGAATGTAGGCTTTACTGATATTAATGTCTACGATGAAGAGGGAAACATAGCAGATTATCAATATAATAGCTACGCTATTTTTTCAGCACGAAAGCAATCTCAATAGATCATAAATAAATATTTGGAGTAAAAAAAATAATGAGTAACGCAGATACTGAAGATACAACAATTTACAAAGTTGTAGTTAATCATGAAGAGCAGTATTCTATTTGGCCTGTTGATAGAGAAAATGCCCTTGGTTGGACAGATGCAGGTAAAACTGGGATAAAATCAGAATGTATGGAATACATTAAAGAAGTATGGACTGATATGAGACCCCTAAGTTTGCGAAAGAAGATGGAGGAGTTATCTAAGAAAAATTAATAAGGAGTATCTCAGTTTTTGCAATACTTCTCGGTTAAGGTCAAAATTCATTTATCTTATGTATATCAACTGAACAAATTAGAACAGGTAAGGAATTAATCGTTTTGTGCATTGCCTGTAAACTTCATACTCATCACCAAAGGTATGAATGGCACTAAGAAAAGCTGAAATAGTTGCCTGGCAAGGGGTTTAGAAAACCTAGAACCGCAAAGTTTGCTAGAGAAGTATTTTCTCAAGATTTCTCAAGTAAGCTTGAGGATTTCGACGGAATCGAAGTTGTTCAATGCGATTAAGTTGATGTTGGCGTAAATCAGAGCGTAATTGTTGCCAAGTATGAACACAAACTTGAGCCAAATCCTGGGCGGTAAAAGAATGAAGTGCAGTAGCAATGGCTGAAGCTAACTGGACTGTTCCTCGAATTACAAGTGATGAAGGAGCCACTTTACGACCGGTACAACGACGTTGATGATGTCGTAAAACACCAAATGTTTGTTCAAGGTCATTATTGGTTCGAGGTAAACCTTCAACTTCGTAACAATGAAACAGTCCAGGCCAATAACTACGAGTAAGAATGGCGCTAAGAAAAGCCGAAACGCTTGTGGTAGTGTGAGTTGAGTAGTGGGTGCATTGGTGACATACAATTGTAGTCCGCGATAGTCCAGTTGCTTTTCGCTTTCTGGCTTACGCCTCCCCACCCCAGGCTTCGGGCTTCAATTGCTGCCCAAATACGCCGTGTTTTCTCGTTCAAATAGGGCTTTAACGAATCATATTTGTCTTGAATGCTTGCGACTACCTGCCGATCAGACATATAGGTCTTTCATTCGCTTACATTCTGATGATCTAACTATTTGGCAAATTGTTCAAGTTATTTTTACATGATGCCTATTAGCCAGTTAGCTTTAATTTCGCCGACCTACTTAAATCAATGAAATGCTTACGCTGTATTCATTTTTAATTTTTAATTCCGCCTTGCGGTACTAGCCTTGCCTTAAGGGGGATAGAAACAATAAATTCAGCCCCTTGTCCTAAAACGGATAGACATTCTAACTTTCCTCGATGCTTTTTAGTCACAATCTGGTAACTAATAGATAGCCCTAAACCAGTGCCTTTACCAACAGCTTTGGTAGTGAAAAAGGGTGTGAAGAGTTGCGATCGCACATTTTCACTGATACCAGAACCGTTGTCAGCAATGCGAATGACGGCTAAATTGCCTTCAACAGTAGTACGAATTGTAATGATACTTGGCTGAAGTGCGATATCTGCATAAGTCCGATGTTCGTTAAATTCCTCTAAAGAGTCGATCGCATTGGCGAGCAGATTCATAAATACCTGATTCAGTTGGCCAGGGTAGCACTCTACAGGTGGCAGGTTGCCATATTCCTGTATTACCTGAATTCCGGGAGAATCTGGCTGGGGTTTGAGCCGATTTTGCAAAATCATTAGAGTACTATCAATGCCCTCATGGATATTAACGGCTTTAACATCAGCTTCGTCTAGGCGGGAAAAGTTTCGTAAAGATAATACAATTTGACGAATGCGATCGGTTCCCACTTGCATGGAAGCTAACAGTTTCGGTAAGTCTTCCATCAAAAAATCTAAGTCAATTGCATCTATTTCATTTTGAACTTGAGGTGGTAAATTCTGGTTTTGCTGCTGATAAAGTTGTACTAAACTCATCAAGTCTTTGACATAATTATTTACGTAAGTCAGGTTGCCGTAGATAAAGCTGACTGGGTTATTAATTTCGTGAGCAACACCTGCCACCAACTGCCCTAGGCTAGACATTTTTTCGCTTTGCACCATCTGAGACTGGGTAAGCTTCAATTCATCGAGCGTGTGTTCTAGCTGCTTTGCTTTCTCACGCGCTTGTGTTTCCGAAATTTCTAACTCCTGGGAGTATATGTGCAAATTTGTGTAGAGCCGAGCATTTTCTATAGAGATGGAAACTTGCGAAGTTAATAAGTTCAGTACCTCTAATCGATCTGCGGTAAAGACTCCGGTAGTGAGGTTATTTTCCAGGTAAAGAACTCCAGTTAGTTTACCCTGATGAGAGAAAGGTAAACACAAAATTGATTTGGGTTGATTGGCAACAATATAGTTGTCACTTACAAAACGCTCTGTGTGGCTAGCATCGTCTAAAACCAAATTTTCTTTTGTTCTTTCAACATAGTTAATCAGCAAAACTGGTAGCTTATGCTTTACTTGAAACAGACTAGACGATCGCACTGTTACTTGATCTCGATCAATGCTTCCTTCGGCTTCGATCACCCACTGGTTATCCCGTTTTACAAGTAGATAACCCATTTGGGCACCAGCATTCTCGATCGCGATCGTCATCATTTTCTCCAGCAGAGGATTTAACTCCATCTCGCTTGAGAGTGCCTGCGATGCTTTAATTGCTGTGCTTAAATCTAAAGTTTGGGTTTTAGCTCCAGAAATATCCCGAATCTGCTTTGTAGCTGTACTACGCCCATTTACCTCCCCGACTGGATCTCTAAAAAGTTGGGAGTATTGTTCATCCAGTTGCCGGACTTTACCTGTAGCTTCCCACTTGAGATAGCGATAGCGGGCTTCTTTAAAATAAACTTTGGCAAAGTTTTTTCTATCCTTGTCCCAGTAAAATCGAAATGCGAGTTCGTTTGCTAAGGCTTCATTTTGTAAATAACCGTTTTCGGCAGCAGAAGCGATCGCCTTATCATACAGCTCCATTGCCTGATAATCTTGTTTAGAAATCCGAGCAATTTCAGCTTGAATCAGCAGAAACTTGTGTTGATAATTAGTTGGGCAGTGCATTGCCCATTGCTGGAATTTTTCTAAGTTGGCATTTAGTTTATGCAGATAAATGACTTGAGTTGCGGTATCTGCTTCCACATAAGCCTCTGCTAAGGCAATACTTTGGTGAAAATAGAAAACAGGATTAATAAAAATTCCTCGCGCTCCCGCAACAAATTTTTCGGCATTCTCTGCATACTCAACAGCTTTGCTATACTCTCCATACCAGTTACAGAGTGCCAGTTTATAGATGTAAACTACAAATGCGCTCAACATATCCGAAGATGCCAATGCAAACTCTAGCACTTGCCGTTCATCTGCCCAAGTGCCCACAAGTTCGTCAATCTTACCTGCTGGCTTAGTCAAGTTAGCGATCGCTTCCATAGCCAGCAGATGGTAGTTCAACATATTTTTGTCAATCTTGCGGAGGCTAGGAATAAAATCTTCGGCTACTTCTGCCGTTTTTTCTAAAGATTCATTTCCAAATAAGCATTGCCATAAAAAATTAACTGAACAATAACCAGACCATTGATAAGAACCTGTTTCTAAACCACTATTAAATCCTTTTAATAAATAAGGCTTACCCTGGCTAATATGGTCTTTGTAGTGGCAGATTAAACCTCCCCACATATTCAAAATATTCGCTTCCAATTCCTTCGTTCTTAAAATCTCATGCAAACGCAGAGATAATTCACCAAACTCATAACCTGAATCTACCTCACCATATTCAAATACTAAATTGAAAGAATACAGCATGTAACCAAATACAGAAATTCTTGAGTTGCCATACTGAACTGAAAGTTGAGTTATGTTCATTGATGTGATATGCAACGCTTTAGATCCTAAAAAGTAGGCAATGGGCCAGACTTCTTTTAAGATGCGTTGAGCCATTAACTTCTCTTCGTCTTGCATTGGCGGTAGTTCTGCGAGACTAAAAGTTGTGCGATCGCCAATAACTTTTTTTGTTTGATTGAGTTTTTCTAATAGATATACATCATCAGGATAAGCTGCAAACTCAAAACCTAAAAGTTCCAAGGTGTTTAACCCAATTTTATATGCGGAGTTTAAATCATTCTCCATGCGATAACACATAATCCGATATTCATTTACTCGGCACATATCAAGAGTAGTTTGAACCTTGTTGAAAGTCTGCTCAAAAATTAGCAAGGCTTTTTCATAGTTACCATTTAAAAATTCTGCTTCTCCAACTTGTAAATATAAAGTTAATGTCAGGAAATATTTATCTTCCCAGCTATTTACAGGTAGATAATTCATCCCTGTCTCCAGAAGTTTAAGTGCAGTTACAAACGCCGAAGATGATTTTGCGCGCTGCCCTGCTTTCAGATTTAATTCTGCCAGTTCATATCTTTCTACTAGTTCTACAATCAATGAGCTGCCAGCATTGAGGTGGTTGACGATCTCAAAAAGATGCTCTTCCAACTGGGCTTTTTCAGTATTGTGTAATAGTAATTTACCTACCTTCAGGTGTACTTGTTTTCGCTGGTCGGTTGGAATTAAAGAATAGGCAGCTTGCTGAACGCGATCATGCAAAAACTTATAGTCAACTTTTACCGCCGTATCACAGTATGTTGCCAATTCTGACTGATTCAACAACTGAGGAATTTTGTAAGTATCGCTTAAAGGTAAAATTAATCCCGCCCGCAAAGCTGACCATAAATCAATTGCTGTTGCTGATGGAGATTTTTCGTTGACTACAGCTAGAATTTCTAAATTAAAACGGTTCCCAACACAAGCAGCTAATTGTAAAACTTGCTGCGTTGGTTCTGACAATCTCTGAATTTTATTCACCATTAAATCGACTACATTATCAGTAATGGCTTGTTCCTGAATTTTGTTGAGATCCCACTGCCATAAGCCCGAACGATAATCAAATGTCAAGAGATTATCTTGATGTAGTACTTTTAGTAACTGAGTCAAGAAAAAGGGATTACCTTGGGTTTTTTGAAACAGCAAATCAGCTAAAGGTTCTGCCTGAGATGATTCGCAATTGAACGTGTCACTAACCAGTTGAGTAATATGAGGTGCTGCTAATGGCTTCAAAAGCAACTCTTCAACAGTTGCCCCAAATGCTTGAATTGTCTCTAGCATTAGCATCAGTGGATGGGTGGCACTAACTTCGTTATCTCGGTAAGCCCCAATCAGCAATAGATACTGACTTTCTGGGTCAGTCATCAGATTCTCGACCAGGTTTACAGAGGCGGCATCTGCCCATTGGAGGTCATCTAAAAACAGGACTAAGGGATGTTCAGCAGCAGTAAAGGCATGGATAAATTGCTTAAACACCCGATTAAAACGGTTTTGAGACTCAGCAACCCCTAATTGCGGTACAGGCGCTTGCTGCCCAATAATCAGTTCTACTTCCGGGATGACATCAATAATAACTTGACCATTAACTCCCAATGATTGTAGTAATTTATTTTTCCAAACCTCGACTCTGGCTTGGTTTTCAGCTAACAGTTGTCGCATCAATTCTCGAAATGCTTGAATCAAAGAAGCATAAGGAATATCTCGCTTGAGTTGGTCAAATTTGCCACCAATGAAGTAACCTCGTTGCCGCACAATCGGTTTGTGAACTTCGTTAACTAGTGAGGATTTGCCGATACCTGAGTATCCTCCTACCAACACAACTTCGCTCGAACCAAGGCTAACTTTTTCAAAGGCAGCCATTAAAGCCGCCACTTCTACTTCCCGACCGTAAAGTTTTTGAGCTATTTGGAATTGATGCGAAAAATCTTGCTGGCCTAGGCTAAAAAGGTCAATGCTGCCTTTTGTTTGTAGTTGTATCGCTGCTTGCTCTAAGTCAGCCTTTAACCCGTAAGCACTCTGATAACGGTCTTCAGCAGTTTTGCTGAGAAGTTTCATAGCGATCGCAGAGATTCCCAATGGTACATTAGGATTAATCTCGTGCGGAGCTACAGGAATTTTCGCAATATGACAATGCACCAACTCCATTGAGTCTTGAGCATTGGGGAAGGGAAGCTGACTAGTCAGCATTTCGTAGAAACTGACACCTAATGAGTAAAAATCTGTCCGATAATCTAAAGTTCGGTTGATACGTCCGGTTTGCTCTGGCGACATATAAGCCAGTGTTCCTTCTAAAAGGTTGAGGCTAGTAATTTCTGGACTTTCTTTGGATAACAGCGAAGCGATGCTGAAATCAATCAGTTTTATTTTTTCGGTATTGGGGTTATAAAGAATATTTTCGGGCTTAATATCCTTATGGATAATGTGGTGGGTATGTAACTCTCCCAATGTTTCAGTAATTTGATTGGCAATATTAAGAAATTTTGTAAGTTCAATCCCTGTCGTAGATATCTGATGTTTTAAGGTTTCTCCACCAAAGTCTTCTAAAACCAGTGCTAGACCATTATTGTAGCCGTTATCATAACTGATTAATTTATGGGCTTTAATTACACCTGCAATATTCAGATTTTGAATGATTTCGTATTCGTGTTTGAGTTGGGCAATCTCTTTGATACTAGGATATTCTGCTTTGAGCAGTTTGATAACAACTAAGTGCCCGTTAGCCTTGGAGTATGCTCGATAAATTACTGTGGCAGCAGCTTCATAAATTAAACTTGTAATACTATAGTCAGGGATGTGGGCAATTAATTTAAACATTAATACTTGTCTGAATGTTATTTTCTAATAGATTTTGGTAGTTAATATGATAGTTCCCAGAATTCAAGTCAAGTTAACTCTTCAAATGCGAATTAAATAATGATTAGCCTCGCTAATCTTTAGCACCACGCAATGACTATAAACTTTCTCTGACAGTGTGTATAGTCCGTTTATTTACGTAATAGTCTAAGTCTATTTATGCTAAATAACTGGCGAATTTACTTACTTGCGTCAGTCTAAGAACCACAAATACAGATTTCTACTGAAGTGAACGATCATCAGTAAATACGCATTGCGATTTTTCAAATTTGGGTAAAACACATCAGGCTTGGTTACTATTGCTGATTTATTAATAGCGTTGTCAAAATCTTGACAAAAGTACCCGGTGTAAAATAACTGAGGTAACAGGTTACAACAACGAAAAAGCAAAAATCATGAATAGCAATATTAAGAAACTCACAGGTAAAGTTGCCCTCATTACAGGTGGTTCACGGGGTATTGGTGCTGCGATCGCTAAACGTCTGGCTGAAGACGGCGCAGACATTGCCATCAGTTATGCCACCTCATCCGAAACGGCCGCGATCGTTGTCCGGGAACTCGAAGAAAAAGGCGTTAGTGCCGCCGCCTTCAAAGCCGACCAAGCCGATCCTCTCCAGGTTGGAAATTTGGTTAAGATGGTCGCTGAACGCTTTGGTCGTCTCGATATTCTCGTGAACAACGCTGGCGTATTTGTCCTTGGTATAGTTGGCGATCCTGCAAGCGATATTGCATCCTTAGAACGGCAGTTTGCGATCAATGTGGGTGGCGTAGTGGCTGCCGTCCGCGCTGCTGCACCACTCATGACTGAAGGTGGACGGATCATCTCCATCGGCTCCTGTGTTGGAACCCATTCGCTTTGGGCAGGAATCTCCGATTATTCAGCAACTAAATCTGCGATCGCTGGCTACACGCGCGGATGGGCACGTGACCTGGGGTCGAGGGCGATTACAGTTAACGTTATACAGCCAGGCCCAATTGAAACTGATATGAACCCATCTGATAGTGATTTTGCGGTAATCCAAAAAGCAGCCACAGCGCTCAACCGCTACGGTAAGCCAGAGGAAGTTGCAGCTGCGGTCGCTTTTCTCGCCAGTCCTGACGCAGCTTTCATCACCGGTGCAACACTTGATGTTGATGGCGGGATGAATGCTTAGATATCTTAACCAATTAGGTGCAACAGTCTGCTGTGGCTTTATTAAATAGTCGTATTACCAAAGTCCGTGTTTGATTGAGTCGGGGTCTTAAACCCAAAACCCGTTTGCTTAAAACTTATCCCAACCACTCAGGATTTTTGGCTGTACCATCAAATTGGCTAGTGGTTTTAAACAGTTCATACTGACCTTTAAGAGCAGCTTGGCGAGTCCGATTCAGTAATGCTTTAACTTGTTCTTGGCTCATGGGTGTAAAAGTACGTACTGCCTCGAAAGCCTGGTTTAAGATGGGCATACTTTCAATGCCTGTAATCACCGTTGAAGTTGGCAGATTCATCGCGTAATGCAGACATTCGATAGGCTTGACCACATTGCTTTTGAGAATGTTTTGGTCGCCCATTGATTTCATCCCCAGTACAGCAATTCCCTCCTGAACCAGTCTGGGTAAAACTTGCCTCTCAAAACTGCGGAAATGGGCATCCATAACATTTAACGGCATCTGCACTGCATCAAAACGGAAGTTGTTTTGATTGGCAACTTCCAACATTCTCAGGTGTACTAAAGGGTCTTTGTGTCCAGTAAAGCCTATGTAGCGAATCTTGCCAGCTTTTTGTGCTTCCACAACTGCTTCCATCGCACCACCAGGGGCAAAAATCCGGTCTGGGTCTTCCATACGAATGACTTCATGATGCTGCAATAAATCAATGCGGTCTGTTTGCAAACGTTTTAAAGATTCATCAATTTGTTTAGTAGCGGCCGCCTTTGTGCGACCGTCAATTTTAGTCATCAGAAAAGCTTTTTGACGATAACCATTTTGCAGAGCTTTACCCATGCGAATTTCGCTACCTCCGTTATGGTAATCCCAGCAATTGTCCATAAAATTAATCCCGCGATCGAGGGCAGTACGGATCAGATTAATACCCTCTTGCTCATCTTTTGGTCTACCAATATGATGACCACCTAGACCAATTACAGATACTTGTTCTCCAGTGCGTCCTAGTTGCCTGTAGAGCATTTCACCTTTTTTTATCTGGAGTGGGGTAGGCTGATTTTGTGCTAAAACCTGTTTAGTGAAACCTTGTAAAGCAAATACTCCAGCTCCACCTAAACCAGAAGCAGAAACTAGCTTCAGTAAATCTCGTCTGTTAATATCCACAAATTAATCCTTTTGCCACAGTATGAGAACTTGCCCTGATAGCTAGCTTTGCATGGGAGCAAAATTCGCTGCTTCTAACTGTTGAAGGAGAAAAGCAGTGAGGTAGAGATAGATTTTTGATAAAGGGAGGGTAAGAGAAAAGAATATCCCATCGCAATACTTTTCGGTTAAGGGGGAAAGGGAAAGGGTTTAAATTTATTTACCTTTACCCCTTACCCTTTAAGCTTTCCCCAGACCAAAAGAGAGATTGTTGGGTTTATCCGAAAAGTATTGTATCCCATCGCTGTGTAAGTAAAGGAAAAATTGGAGACATAGGAAGCAGAAGAAGAATCTAATAGTCGTCTTCCTGATGTTGTTTCAGTAGTTAAAATGTCAACTCCAACACAGTGCCTTAGTCCGAAAGTGTTATTAGAGAATTGTTTCTAAATCTTGGCAAGTATCATTTGTAGTGCTAAATATTCCTTGCAAAATTTCGAAACATTTAGCGTGTGGCTCAAAAATTGAGAAATTCCAGAAAATTTCTTTAGAAAAATCAAAATTTCAAACTTGATTGCGATAATAAGTTTAGATAAAGGCAATAGGGAACAGGGCAGGAGTTGGAAGGGGACTGTTAACCCGTCCAACACAATCGTCCCATTGGGACGGGGCTTTTGACCCGATGAAAGGTCGAGGTAACAAGATCCGCATCTAACCAAAAATCTTCACTGTTGTCCGTTGCCTGTTCCCTGTTCCTTTGACCGAAAGTTAGTAACTCAAACCTGTTTATCCTCAAGTGTTAAATTTCCCAGTACTACACATGAGTAGAGCCAATGACTGCTTTATCACCAGATCATTCAATCAGTTCATCAAG
The DNA here is from genome assembly GCF_010747425.1 of Nostoc sp. UIC 10630. Taxonomy (NCBI): domain Bacteria; kingdom Bacillati; phylum Cyanobacteriota; class Cyanophyceae; order Nostocales; family Nostocaceae; genus Nostoc; species Nostoc sp. UIC 10630. The sequence goes on along the minus strand of NZ_JAAGOG010000002.1, from coordinate 47,427 downwards.
TACTCATACTTTAGATATAGCTAGGCAAGAGTATCAATATAACTACAACCATATTCCATCTATTGCGATGGTGGATCAGCTTTCTATTACGGAAGAGTTCACCACTAACTGGTATTTTTTATTAGCCCAGCAGTTACGAGTTCTTTTTATCAATACCTTGATTGTCAACAGAGGCAATAAAGATTCTAAATCGATTCGTGATGATGTCGAAAGATTTATTTTAGAAGCCTTGCTCAAGGGAGCATTACCAGCCCGAATCAGCATTCTGGCAAGAATCCTGCAAATTATCCCTCAGCTTTTGCTCAAAGGGATATCTAAGGATTTTAGAGAACTCGACGAGCTTTTTCATTCTATTCTGAAAGAAAACGGACTTGCGATCCTCAGAGATGCTCTAAATAGGATAATTACCCTTTTATATGAAGGACAGCCTACAGGACATGCAACCAGTCTCAAGGACTACGAAAATTTGTTTCCGGTGATTAGTCTACCAGCCATCGCCAAAACTTACCAGGAAGATGAAGTATTTGCGTACATGAGAGTAGCTGGCTACAATCCCGTCATGATTGAGCGAGTAACCACTCTAAGCGATCGCTTCCCAGTCACAGACGAACATTATCAAGCAGTGATGGGAAATGACGATTCATTAGCAGCAGCCGGGCTTGAAGGAAGACTCTACTTAGCTGACTATAAAATTTTAGATGGTGCGATCAACGGTACATTCCCACACGAGCAAAAATATCTCTATGCTCCCCTAGCACTTTTTGCTTTACCCAAAGGCTCAGATCCCACCCGTCTATTGCGTCCGGTAGCCATTCAATGCGGTCAAACCCCAGACCCAGATTATCCAATTGTTACCCCTAACTCCGGTAAATACTCTTGGCTTTTTGCCAAAACAGTAGTCCAAATAGCAGATGCTAACTACCACGAAGCTGTTACTCACCTAGCAAGAACTCATCTTTTAGTTGGTGTTTTTGCGATCGCAACTGCTCGACAATTGCCACTCACCCATCCCCTGAGAATCCTGCTGCGCCCGCATTTTGATAGCACCTTAGCAATTAACGATGCTGCCCAACGTACTCTCATTGCTCCAGGCGGTGGTGTCGATAGATTACTCTCAGCATCAATCGATAATTCTCGCGTTTTAGCGGTGCTAGGGTTGCAAAGCTATGGTTTCAATAGTGCCATCTTACCTAAGCAATTCCAACAGCGCGGTGTGGATGATCCCAGTTTCTTGCCTATTTATCCTTACCGGGATGATGCATTATTAGTATGGGATGCTATTCATCAATGGGTTTGGGACTACCTGAACCTTTACTACACAACCGATGAAGACATTCAAAAAGACAGAGCATTGCAAGCGTGGGCAGCCGAAATCCCAGCTTACGATGGTGGGCGTATCCCTGATTTTGGCGAAGATGGAAGCATCAAAACGCTAAATTACCTAATTGATGCCACTACACTGATTATTTTTACTGCCAGTGCCCAACATGCAGCCGTTAACTTTCCGCAAAAAGATTTGATGGGCTATGCCGCAGCTATACCAATGGCAGGTTATTTACCAGCCTCAACTCTTAAAAGAGAAGTTACTGAACAAGACTACCTTAATTTGCTCCCCCCTTTAGATCAGGCGCAACGGCAATACAACTTACTCAGCTTGTTGGGATCTGTGTATTACAACAAGCTGGGCGAATATCAGCAAGGATACTTTACAGACAAAAAAATAAAACAATTGTTGCAGGCATTCCAAAATAATCTTCAGCAGGTAGAAGATACCATCAAGCAACGTAATTTGCACCGTCCACCCTATGAGTATCTACTTCCTTCTAAAATTCCTCAAAGCATCAATATCTGAATTAGGGACAAATAACTAACGACAAATGACCAATGATAAATGACCAATGACAAATGACCAATAATAAATGACCAATAATAAATGACCAATGACAAATGACCAATGACAAATGACTCAAAATAAATATTATGACACTTAAAGATAAAGTTCTCAAAGGTCACGATCGCCAGCTTTGGCTTGCACCTATACTAGCCAAAGTAGGTTATGACACTGCGATCGGCAAGTTTCTGCGTTTGATTTTCTATTATACAGATGCCTCAATCATACTCAAAGCGTGGCGGGACTTTCTCTACATCCGTAAGGACAATATTGGAGACAAGTATTTTGCGGTAGACCAAGCAATTATGCATTCCTCTCACTCGCAGGTGAGGGAACTAATGCAAACCCAACCCCAACTGCGAGGAAATGATTTAGGCATCATCAGAATATTAGCTCCTAACTACCTGCTTGATAATCCTCTGAGCTTGGGAACGAACGGTAACGAACACACAGGACTACGTACTGTAATCTTACAAGCCTTACCAGAACCGTCTCAAAAGATAGACTTCTTAGGGAATCTAGTTGAGCAAAGCTTGTTAGAAGCTGCTAAACAAGGCAAATTACACATCGGTAACGATTTACCAAAGATCATGCTATCAGTTTTGCATCAACTGGTTTTTCAGATATCTTTATCTGAGGAAGAAATTACAGCATCCGATAGTTACATTAAAGGTTTGGCTCTCGCATCCTTGCCTAATTTTATTAACAAGTATCTGCTGGCAATATTAACAGCACCAAAAATTCGGCATCGTCAATATTTAACCAAGCGATATAAACAATCAGCTTTATGGGCATCTTACTTTGAAACAGGCGCTCAGTATCAGTTGAACGAACACCAAATCGCTAATACCCTTTTCGATATGATTCATATCGCTGGTACTGCCGGCACGAGTGCGCTTTTAGGATCAGTTATTGGCGTTCTCTGCTTGGATAATGCCCTCAGAAATGATGTAGTGTCAGAAGTGAATGCAGTCTGGAATGGTAAGAAAACTTTAGACCCAGATGCTCTAGAACAGTTAACACTTCTCAATCAAGTGATTTTAGAAACGGCTCGTCTCTATCCACCTGTGCGGTTTGTTAGCCAACTCACCACTGAAGGGGGTGAAGTTGAGATTGGAGAACAAAAATGTCCATTCCAAAAAGGTACTCGTTTGCTTGGCTCTATTCTTACAGCTAATCGGGATGCCAACAGATACCAAAATCCAGATGATTTTGACCTTACACGGAATTTTTCAGATATTTTATCTTGGAACGGTGAAGAGCATGAGCGAGCCTGTCCTGGTAAATCCTTATCAATTGGCTTTATCAAGATTTTCTGTTTACATCTGTTCCAGAACTATCAATGGGACTCAATTACAGAAGTCAAGTGGGATTTTGAAAAAGTGACTGCCGTTACTCCTAATAATTTAGTGCTACAAGGTTTTGCTCAACGACTGTAAGTAATAAAATTAAGAGCCGGAAGTTTTGAATTAGAGGATGTTTGTAAGTGCTTTTTGGGTGTATATTCATTACGAATTAAAAATTAGTATGACCGAATTAATTGAAGAGAAGCAACTAGATAATATTGCAACCTGGATGATTCCAATTAAAGAAACAAACTTACCATCTATCCTTAAGGGTGTATTTTTTATGGATGGGAATCCTCTGCCAGATACTTGCATTACTATGTACAATTTGGAATGGAATATGCAGAGTAGAACTTTGGTTTTACCAACCTTTGCTCCATTACAGTGGACTTTTCATAACTCGATTGCGGGTTGGATATTACTACGTTTAATTCAATGGTTTAAAGTAATTTACAAAATTCAATTTGAAGATGAAACGTTGCAACAAGCTCAAGTCATCCCTGTTTTGCTGGGAATACCAATTTCAACATTGATTGTAAGTTGTACAATGTCCCAAGACAAAAATTCTCTTAATGGAGATATTTGGTACAGAAATAACATTTGGTTCGGCGGACTTTCTAGGGCTGGTGAGTATACTCTCCGTAAGGTTGTTGATCAAGATGGTTGTTATACTCCTGCTTTTAACGATATGCTTTCTAGGGTGAAAAATGAGTGTTTAGTGATTGCACACCACTCAAATTGACATGGTTTGTCCTTTTGGGTAGCAAGTTTACCCGTTTCCTAGTCAATACTCTTTTAGAAAAGCAGTCAAGACTAAAAATGACTACTCATGTAATAAAAAGTATAAGCCTCTAATTCGTTATTTTGATTCAGCAATCCCAAATTAGTTAAAGGCTTACTTCAAGAGATTAAACAAGAAGGCAGGATTTGCTTATAGATAATTCATATAAATATTTAGTGAATTCATTATCTAAGCAGGCTGCTCTAACACCAACAAAAAGCGATTACGATATACTGAGTCTTAATTGTAAAAGGAAATAGACCTGATGAACTATTGTGATAATCAAAATCTGCCAGACAATCAACCGTATAAAATTTACGAATTTAAAAAAATTAATCAGGAAAAAATCCCTGGCTATTTAGTAGTCAGTACTGCCAAACTGAACGTTGAGACAGAAGAACATAATTCTAATAGATATTTATCATTAGTTGCTAATAAAAAGCTTTTTAATATCAATGATGGACAAGCTGAACCTTCAACCCAAGACATGATTGAGAAAATTGCTAAAACTTTGGAATCCAGCCCCGAACCAGAAATTATTATAAATATTCATGGATATAGTTCTACACCATCGGATACAGAGACAGGCTGCAAAAAGATTTATGAATACATTAATACGGCTATTCAGCAACCAAATAAGTATATTTTTATCGGATATAGATGGCCATCGGAAAATCCCATAAAAACGGATGAGTCTGGTTCTTTCGGGCAAAAGCTAATCAACGCACTTTCTTCTCTACCAATTTTACTAGCTATCAATTTAGCTTTGGGACTAACAATTAGTATATGGTCTGCTATAGCTTTATTGTTCCTAAATATTTTGAGTAATAGCGCTGTCCACTTTTTCACAGCGATGTTAATTTTATCTGGCATTGTATCTGTCATTATTTTTACATTAATTATTCTTAGACTATCTACTTATTTTCGTGATACTTATAGAGCGACTAATTACGGAGTTACAGATTTAGTTGAATTGATTAGACAGCTTGATTATACGGTAAAACTACCGCGAAATAAACGGATTAAATTATCTTTTATTAGTCATAGTATGGGATGTTTTGTAGTTACAGATGTAATTCGTATTCTCTCTGATGTTTTTGATGTAAAATCTATTAATAAAAAACCGGATTCGGATATTGGCAATGTATTTCGATTAGGCAGACTTGTACTAGTTGCACCTGATATTCCTGTAGAAAGTATCTTGCCAGGACGTGCTAATTTCCTTCGTTCTTCTTTACGTCGCTGCGAAGAAGCTTATATATTTTGTAATGAGGGAGACTTAGCGTTACGATTTACCTCTACTGCCGCAAATTATTTTAGTTTCCCAGCACGAACTCGTATTAGTGGATACAGGCTTGGTAATATAACAGTTAAGCATTTCAACAATAAAAATGATTCAGTGGGCCACACACCCAGATATGGAGTTGTTAATTTGCACAAGCAAGACTATGGCAAAGGTTATAGACTTGACAACCCTTATAAATATTTAGAAATTCGTTCTTCTAGTAGCGAACATAGAAAACTTGAAGAGATAACTAAAATGTCAGAAGAGTCGGTACAACCCGCAGATTTATTTACATATTTTGACTGTACAGATTATAAAGATGACCGGATAGATCAGATCGGAATTGTTAGTTCTGCCATCCAAAAGCCTGCGATAAATTTTGGGAATTACATTCTCCTAACCTTGGCATTTATTCGGAAATCTATTAACAATAGAGATCCTCAAGGTATTGATACCCACACAGGCTATTTTGGAGGTGGTTTTAGCCAGAAAGCCATTTACGAATTAGCTTTTTTAGGATTTCAAGGATTTTTAGAATCTTTGTCAATTGAAGGAGACGAGCTTGAGCAAATTAGCGTTTTTTCTCAAAGATGCCAAGAAAAGCAAATTCAAGTGATTCTTGCGCCGCAAATTTATCAACAAAAAACTCAACGTTAGACAAGAGATTCCGAAATCATTGGTAATACAGGCTGGACAAACGTGACATCCTCAGTATTCAATCGATAGTACCTAACCCTCCGATCATCCTCCAGCGATCGCCACGACTCAGTGGACAGTCCGAGTTGAGTCAATACTTTTCGGGTTTTGGGGGAAAGGGGAAAGGGAAAGGGTTTAAATTGCCCTTTCCCCATTGCGCTTTAACCTTTCACCAGACCAAAAGAGAGATTATTGGGTTTAACCGAAAAGTATTGCGAGTTGAGTGAGATACTGTCCCAAAATCCACAAAGGAGATTCATCAAGTGAGATGGTCAGTTTGGGAATTCCCTTAACGTAAGATGCATTGCGCTTGGAGAATTCCGCCAAAATCTGAATCATCGCCTCGTCGCCTTTAATCTCAACCTCAACCATTAGATCGATCAATATGGCTCTCAGTCCCAGTCGATGACGCATAAAACCAATATTAATTCTTTTGCCATCAGCCCAGATGGGCAGAACCTGCTTAGTACTTGCGGTTTGGACAAAACTATTAAAAGTGTGGGACTGGCTTAAAGACAACATAACTAGCTCATTGGGCTAGACTGAAGAAAGTTATGAGGACGCAAATATGACTGACAAAAATCGTTCTCAATGGGACTTAGGCAGGTTTCTCAAAACCCTGACTTACTTTGAGGTAATTCCTTTCCTTAACTGGGTACAGCAGTTAATCCAAGGCCATCCAAAGGATAATCAAGATAGACCCAATGGAGGGAGAAACGTGGGTGTAATACTTGTAGCGGGTGCAACAGGTGGTGTAGGTAAACGAGTGGTGCAGCGATCGCTCCAACAGGGTTATAAAGTTCGCGCCCTAGTTCGAGACATTGACAAAGCACGGTCGATTCTAGGTAATGATATAGACTTAGTAGTTGCAGATATCACAAAACCAGAAACTTTAACTCCTTTAGTTATGGCTGATATCCAAGCTGTAGTTTGCTGCACAGCAGTGCGCGTGCAACCAGTTGAGGGAGACACAGCCGATAGAGCCAAATATTATCAAGGTGTGAAATTTTACCAGCCAGAAATTGTTGGCGACACCCCAGAAAATGTAGAATATCAAGGTGTCAAAAACTTAGTCCAAGCGGCTGCAAAATATTTACCCCAAGCAAACGAAAAACCGATATTTGATTTCACCAAGCCATCAGCAGAATTAAAAGATAACTGGGGGGCGTTGGATGATGTTGTCATGGGTGGCGTGAGTGCCAGTAATATTCAATTAGTAGAAAATACAGCTTTATTTGCTGGTAATGTCTCCACCGCTAACTCTGGTGGATTTGCATCTGTTAGAACTAAGAATTTTGATCCCCCCTTCAACTTATCCGGTTATGAAGGTGTGAAATTGCACGTCAAAGGTGATGGACAACGTTATAAAATCTTCCTACGAACAGATACAAAATGGGATGGCATTGGCTACAGCTATTCTTTTGACACAGTAGCTAATACTTGGATAGATGTTCACATACCCTTTGCAGATTTGATTCCCGTCTTTCGGGCAAAAGTTGTCAAAGATGCGCCGCCTATTGAGCAGACTAGAATTTGTTCATTCCAATTAATGTTGAGCAAATTTGAATATGATGGGGCTTTGAATCCCAAATTTTCCCCTGGTGGTTTTACTTTTCAATTGGAATCAATTAAGGCTTACGGCGGTACAACTTTACCACAATTTGTCCTAGTCAGTTCAGCAGGCGTAACTCGTCCCGGTCGCCCTGGCATTAATTTAGATGAAGAACCGCCAGCAGTGAAATTAAATGACCAATTAGGAGGAATTCTAACTTGGAAGTTGAAGGGAGAAGATAGTTTAAGAGAAAGCGGAATTCCTTATACGATTATTAGACCTTGTGCTTTAACTGAGGAACCAGGGGGTAAGGAATTAATATTCGAGCAAGGCGATAATATTAAGGGCAAAATCAGCCGTGAAGATGTGGCAGAACTTTGTGTGCAAGCGCTAAAAATAGCACCAGCTTGTAATATCACCTTTGAGGTAAAACAGACAGACAATACTGTTAACTCTATCGATTGGCAGAGGCTATTTTCTAACTTAGTAAAGGATAAATAAGTGAATTGACTACAGACTTATACTCCAATACGCTTGGGTTAAGAGAAATAGTAGCGACTGTCTTAAAAGTCAAGCGATCGCTAACAAAAAATAGCGACTGGGAAGATTGACGCAATAGGGGAACTCTGCGCTAGATTCAGCGGTGCCTGGTATGGGCAAAAAGACTTGTGCCTCTTGGTTAAGATGCAATACTTTTCGGTTAAACCCAATAATCTTTCTTTTGGTCTGGGGAAAGGTTAAAGGGCAATGGGGAAAGGAAAATTCAAACCCTTTCCCTTTCCCCCTTAACCGAAAAGTATTGGGTTAAGATGGTCGCATCGCCGCTGAACCTTCCCCAGTTGCTGGATTTCGCTTGTAGGCAAAAAGAGAACTTTCAGTGTTTAAAGTTTTGACCCCGGCGACTGTTCGAGTTCTGTAATGGAGATTTTTGTAGTGCCACATACTACAAAGCGGTCTATTATGACCTAGGTTGGGACGGTCTACTACTCTTTCTAAGATACAAGGTTGGGTTTCGTTCCTCAAATGCCACTTGCTACCCCTATGGGAACGCTAAGAGCGTAGCTTGCTTCCCCGTAGGGGTACAAGTCGGGAAACCGCAACCCAAACCTACGCAGTTTAAGATTTTTGGCACTAACTGAACTCTATTGTGCTATGACTACTCTTTACAAAACTGGGTACTGGGTATTACGAAAACAGTCTCTAGTCCCCAACTAAATGGTTATGAATATCAAACGTCGGGAATTTATTACAACCTGTGGACTAGCTACCTTAGCCACCCAGATACCAGCATTTACTGCTGAAGGTAAGCCATCTCCAAACATCATCCGCAAGCCGTCACGCCTACAAGTGGGAGATACTGTAGGATTAATCGCCCCTGCGGGTATTGTTGACGCTAAAGATATCGAAGCAGCACAGCAATCACTTTCCCAATTAGGGTTAAAAGTCAAGTTGGGGAAGCATATTTTAGACCGTTACGGCTATTTAGCGGGTAAAGATATCGATCGCGCCCAGGATGTAAACTTGATGTTTAGCGATCGCACCATCAAAGCAATTATCCCTATGCGTGGAGGTTGGGGCTGTAATCGCATTTTACCCCTACTCAACTATTCACTAATCCGCTCCTATCCGAAAATTATCATTGGTTACAGCGATATTACAACGCTGTTGTTGGCAATTAACGCCCGTAGTAAAATGATTACTTTTCATGGGCCAGTTGCCACATCTACCTGGAATCAATTTACAGTCGATTACTTCAAACGCATCCTTTTTAATGGTGAAGCAGTGACTATGGAAAATCTCAAGCCTAGCGAAGTGCGGGTGGAGACAATAGCACCAGGAAAGGCGAGAGGTAAACTCATCGGTGGAAACTTATCAGTGCTATCAGCGATGATAGGTTCACCTTATCTACCTTCTTGGAACAAAAGCATCCTATTTGTGGAAGAAGTTGGCGAGGATGTTTACCGGATAGATAGAATGCTGACGCAGTTAAAAACTGCTGGGATACTTAATCAAATTGCTGGCTTTATCTTTGGGCAATGCACTAAATGTAGTCTTGGGGATGAACCATCATTTACATTAATGCAAGTATTGCAACAACACCTACTTCCTTTAGGTATTCCTGCTTGGTACGGTTCAATGATTGGTCATATTAAAGATAAATTTACCTTGCCAATCGGTGTGGAAGTGGAAATAGATGCTGAACTTGGGATAATACGAATGTTAGAGTCGGCTGTCAGTCTGGTTTAAGCATCAGCTGTACCACACTGACTTTGATTAAAATTTTGATAGATAGTATGAATTTCTCCTCGCTATGTTACGACTAACAGAAGTAAAGCTCCCGCTTGATCATCCTGAAGATGAGATCAAGTCTGCCATCCTCAAAAAGCTGCAAATCACGGACGAAGAATTGATCAGCTATTCCATCTTCAAGCGTAGCTATGATGCCCGTAAGAAAGGAGAGATCACCCTTGTTTATATTCTGGATGTAGAAACGACTCAGGAAACTCATCTACTCAAGCGCCTGAAAAAAGATCCTCATGTAATGGTTACGCCAGACATGAGTTATCGCCCAGTGGCAAAAGCACCGAGCAATTTGGCGATTCGCCCCATTGTGATTGGTACTGGGCCTTGTGGATTATTTGCAGGTTTGATGCTGGCACAAATGGGTTTCCGTCCCATCATTTTAGAACGTGGCAAAAAAGTTCGCGATCGCACTGCTGATACCTTTGGCTTTTGGAAGAAAAAATCAGACTTTAACCCCGAATCTAATGCCCAGTTTGGCGAAGGTGGAGCGGGTACATTTTCCGATGGCAAACTCTACAGTCAAGTTAAAGATCCTCAGCATTATGGGCGTAAAGTATTAACCGAACTCGTCAACGCCGGAGCCTCACCAGAAATTCTCTATATCAACAAACCACATATCGGCACCTTCAAACTGGTGGGAATCGTCCAAAGTATGCGTGCCAAAATCGAATCCCTCGGCGGCGAAATTCGCTTTGAAAGTCGGGTGGAAGATATCAACATCGAAAATGGACAAGTGCGGGGAGTCACCCTTGCCAGTGGGGAATATATCGCCAGCGATTATGTAGTTCTGGCAGTGGGGCACAGCGCCCGCGATACCTTCCAAATGCTATACGATCGCGGAGTTTACATCGAGCCTAAACCTTTTTCCATTGGCTTTCGGGTGGAACATCCCCAGTCTCTCATCGACCAATGTCGTTTCGGCCCTCAAGCTGGTCATAAGATTTTAGGTGCTGCCGATTATAAACTGGTTCACCACTGTCAAAATGGTCGTTCCGTTTATAGTTTTTGTATGTGTCCAGGAGGCTTGGTGGTTGCAGCTGCATCAGAACCGGGGCGACTTGTCACCAACGGGATGAGCCAATACTCTCGCAATGAGCGTAATGCCAACAGTGCGATCGTTGTGGGCATCACCCCCGAAGATTATCCGGGGAATGCTTTGGCGGGAATTGACTTTCAACGACGTTTAGAAGAACAGGCTTTTAAATTGGGTGGTGGAACTTATGAAGCTCCGGGGCAGTTGGTAGGTGACTTTCTCAACAATCGTCCCTCTACAGCATTGGGCACGGTTAAACCGTCTTATACACCTGGAGTACATTTAGGTGATTTGAGCCAGAGTTTACCAGATTATGCGATCGCCGCCATCCGCGAAGCACTTCCTGCTTTTGACAAACAAATTAAAGGATTTGCAATGGATGATGCCGTATTGACTGGTGTGGAAACCCGCACTTCATCACCGATTCGGATTAAACGCAAAGAAGATTATCAGAGTTTAAATACAGTCGGTCTTTATCCGGCTGGGGAGGGAGCGGGATACGCAGGGGGAATTCTCTCGGCTGGTATCGATGGGATTAAGGTGGCAGAGGCGGTGGCTTTAAGTATTTTGAGGAATTGCGATCGCAAGTCTTGAGGCGGCAGCCTTCAGATTAGGCATTCCCAGGCTTCGACTGAGAACGAAATCATACTGGATGCGATCGCAATGGGAAATTTAGCCGAACGTTAAAGCTGGTTCTTCACAGAAGTTAAATAGAGCTGACTCACTTTCTGATTCATCTTCAAAGACAGCAGAGATATACCATTCACAGGGCGAATCATTTGTATATTCAGCCCAAGCAATTGTTACTGTTTCACCCGATGGAATCCCTGAATCACTCAAGGTAAATGAAGCCCAATCTTCATCATCGACAGATACCCACAACTCTGTAATTGCCTGTTCGGTGTCATTGGTAACGGTAAACGTGAATTGATCTGACATAAATAGCCCCTTAGCTATAAATAAATTGCAGGTTGTCAGTCACCGATTATACTGCCACCTTTTTGTAAACGTTTCATCATCACTGCCAGAATATCCACTAATAAATGGTTTCAAGCTTTTCTTGGCTAAATTTAAATTTGTTAAAGAGTATTAAAAATATCACCGATGAGTCTATGGAGATAGTTAAGGCAAAAGATGCGATGAATCGCCGTCTCTACAAAAGACCGATTATTGTAGAGACGGCGATTTATCACGTCTTTGGATCTAACAGAAGTAGTTGAGAGCGATCGCCTTAATACAACTCATATTTCATTAACTGACAAGGCAACGCTCCGTTATACACCGCAATTCGCTTGGATGATTTCAGCCCAATGGATTGAGACAGTTCCTTGTTGCCACTCAACACAAACGCAGTCCAGCCTTTGAAGCGTTGTTTCAGCACATCGCCCAAAAGTTTGTAAAATGCCCCTAAATCAATATCTCGCCCCAACCGTTCGCCATAAGGTGGATTGCAGAATAAAATCCCACTGTCTGCGGGGGCGACAACATCGGCAAGCTCCATTTGAGAAAACCATACATGATTATCAACGCCACAGTTTTGGGCATTGTTAATCGCTTGCTCAATTATATTTTCATCGCGATCGCTTCCCCAAATCGGTGCGGGAAGGATATCCAGTTGGCTGTCCTTAGCTTCTTGGAGCAGCTTTTCTAAAAGGGACAGATCAAAATCGAGCCAATTTTCAAATCCAAAGGACTCACGAAACAGCCCTGGTGCTATGTTCAGTGCTTTTAAGCTAGCTTCCAAGGGTAAAGTGCCAGATCCACAGAGAGGATCGTAGAACATTTGGTTTGGCTGCCAGCCCGAAAGTTGAATGAGGGCAGCAGCCAGAGATTCCTTAAGAGGTGCTGCTCCAACCGCAGGGCGATAGCCTCGGCGGTGTAGACTATTTCCAGAACTATCGAGTTTGACGGTACAAAAGTCGCGCTCAATGTGAACATTAATCCGCACATCTGGTTGATGAAGTTCTACATTTGAACGCTCACCCAGCTTTTCCTGCTGCTGATCGACGATCGCATTTTTGACCTGTAGAGATGTGAAGTGGCTGTGGTTGAGGTGCTGGTTTTTGCCCGTGACATTCACAGCTAGCGTCATGTCTGGCGTTAAATAGTTTACCCAATCGATAGTCTGGATACCACGATAGAGATCATCGGCATTTTGGCAAGGAAACTCATCGATATCCACCAAGATTCGGAACGGTAGCCTAGCCCAGAGGTTGACGCGATAAAGCAAAGTGCGATCGCCCTCAAAGGCTACACCGCAAAATCCTGGCTCCACAGAATGGGCACCCAGTTGCTCTAACTCCTGAGCCGCCAGGGTTTCTAATCCGCGAGCAACTGTTGCAAAATAATTCATAATTCGTAATTCGTAATTAAAGGCTACTGAGACGCTCAGATCCCCGACTTCTTGAAGAAGTCGGGGATCTTTTTGTTTTGAAACTCAGATTAATTTAGAAATTTCTAAAATCAATCATTGTCTGACGATAAGCATCTGGTAAACCTGTATCAAAACAGTTACCTTTAACAATATATCCTGTCATTCCCTCTTCCTGACGCAATCTTTCCAGACAGGATGTTAACTGAAATTCGCCTCGTTCTTGAAAATTTTGCTTGATGTGTTCTGCTAGAAAGTCAAAAATTTTCGGTGTAAGTAAATACAATCCAAATATACCTAAAAACTCATTTTCTGACATTCCCTCTACACGCAGATGCTGTTGTGCATACTCAATGGTTGGTTTTTCATAGAGTTGTGTAACTGACAAAATCGAGTTTAACTCTTGCCAAACTCCTGTAACACAACCAGCTTTATGAATAATTTCTGCTGGCATTTTAGTTAAACCAACAACGCTTTGATTAACTTGTTCGTAAGTACCTAAAACTTGACTAGCACAAGATTTTTCAATATCAGATGTATAAATGTGGTCGCCCAACATTAACAAAAATGGCTCATCTTTTACCCAATCTTTAGCACAAAATACCGCATGACCATAGCCTAATTGTTCTTCTTGCAATAAAAACGTAATTTTGCTACCTAAATCTTCGATATATCGGCTATATTCTTTATTTTGCGGTGAAAGTTTATCTAAAAGTTCTTTTTTAGGTGGGTTTTTCAATAAATCTTCAAATACTTCTTGATCGTCTGGCTGTACCACGATCGCAACTTCTGTAATTCCAGCACTAATTGCCTCTTCAATAATTGCGAGAATCACAGGTTTTGCCCTCCCATCTCGATCAATAATCGGGAAAAGCTCTTTTTTCACAACCTTAGTTGCTGGAAACAACCGAGTCCCAAAACCAGCTACCGGAATTACAGCTTTTCTAACTTGATTTTTCTGCATAAACCTCCCCTCCCCTCTTCTCTCTGCGAACTCAGCGCGGCAGTCGCTCATGGGGAAACCCCCTTGGCGCTAGCCTCTCTCTTTGGGAGAAGATCGCGCTGCCTTGCCTCTGCGGTTCGTCACCCCAACTTCTCAAACAACTCCGCCAACACCACATTAGAAAACAAAAACCCTTGGGGATCAATCAAACGCAACCTTCCCTCTGTAACTTCCACCCAACCTTTATCAAAATACCCTTGCAAACACCTGCAAACTTCCTCCACCTTCTCTTCGCCAAACGCCTCCGCCAACGCCGCCAAACTCAAACCCTCCGCCAAACGCAACCCCAACATTAACGTTTCTAACAATACTTCCTTTGGAGGGGTAACATCACAATCAATTACACCGCCAGCTTGTACCCACTGATAATACTCCCTAGTCTTACGCGGACGAGTGAAGCGTTTCCCCTCAACATAACTCGCTGCACCCATACCAAAGCCGTAATAAGGGCGGTTTTCCCAATAAACTCGATTATGCTGACACTGATGCTTAGGTTGGGCATAATTAGAAATTTCATAATGCTCATAACCTGCACCAGTCAAAACCTGCTGCGCCATCTGGTACATTTTGACTGTGGCTTCATCCGTAGGCAAAGGAGTATCACCAGGTTTGTAGTAACGACCAAAGGCTGTACCTGGTTCGATGGTAAGATCGTATATGGAAATGTGAGTGGGTAAAAGTTCTACCGCTTTAGTTAGAGAATCCTGCCATTGATCCAAAGACTGATGCGGCAACCCAGAAATTAAGTCTAAGCTAAATTCGGGAATCTCGACTTGGTGGATTAACTCCACAGCTGCGAAAATATCTTCAACTGAGTGCGATCGCCCCGCCCTTTGCAATAATTCTTCTTGAAAGGCTTGTACACCCAAACTTACCCGGTTCACACCAGCACTGCGATAGCCTACTATATGTGCTAAATCAAAGGTACCTGGGTCAATTTCCATAGAAATCTCTGCCCCAGATGCAATCCCAAAATGCTTCTCCAATTCTCCCACTATTCGTTGTAGCTGTTCTGTTGATAGCAGCGAAGGAGTACCACCACCAAAGAAAATTGTCTTTAGGGGTTGACCAAAGGCTGGTGTAATGGCAATTTCTTGACATAGTACCTCAACATATTGGGAGATAGTACCAGATGTTTCGCCCCGCAAGCGATCGCCCACAACAGACACCGGGAAATCACAATAAAAGCATCGCCGTCTGCAAAAGGGTATATGCACATAAGCAGAACTCGCAATTCCAGAAACACTAAATTTTTGACTCATTTTGAGAAAAGTTTTAAGTTAAGCCAACTGCGAATTAGAGACAATGAAAATGAGCAGTTTATTTACAAATTTTTGTCGTTTTACAAAGAAACAATGAAAAATATTAAGATAAAAGCCTTTAGTTATAATAATTGCAGATATTGTCAGCCTAAACCCTTAGTCTAAGTCAATATTGATCAGTTTATCTTACCGATGAAATAAAAAATACTTAAGTTTCTCGGTGAACACAGTTGCAGGAAAACAACATAACCATGCTTGACGCAATTATCATTTTCTCATTTATCCTGGCAGCTTCGGGAATAGGGTTCTACAGCATTGAACTACTACCCAATGGCACTCTCGATCAGGTAACGAATCTAGAAGCTTTACGCTTAGTTGTTGCCGTCTTTGCCGCTATTATTGGTGGTGCGATCGGGTTGAGTTTCCAGACGACATATCGCCGTCTAGAATCACAAGTCAAAGAAATGCCTCTGGAAGTGATCTTAACTCGTGCCATTGGCTTAGTAATCGGCTTATTGCTAGCTAACCTCATGTTAGCCCCACTATTCTTACTACCCATCCCCGCGGATTTTGGATTTATTAAGCCGCTTGTGGCAGTTGTCGGTAGTATTATCCTCTCCGTCACTGGCATGAATTTGGCAGACACCCACGGACGAGGTTTATTGCGGTTCATTAATCCCAACACCGTCGAATCGATGGTTGTGGAAGGAACGCTAAAACCAGCTAATACGAAAGTTTTAGACACCAGTTGCATTATCGATGGTCGCATTGAAGCGCTATTAGAAACAGGGTTTCTGGAAGGACAAATTCTCGTACCGCAATTTGTCTTGCAAGAACTCCAACAAGTAGCGGATGCTAGCAAAGACCAAAAGCGCGTGCGGGGAAGGAGAGGACTAGAAATTCTCAACCGCATTAAGGAAGAATATCCCGATCGCATTTTGATTAATGCAGTTGACTACGAAGATATTCCCACAGTCGATGCCAAGTTGGTACGCTTTGCCCAAGAAATTAGCGGTACACTCCTAACTAACGACTACAACTTGTCTAAAGTCGCCAGCGTTCAGAAAGTGCCTGTTTTGAATGTGAATGATTTAGTGAATGCTGTCCGTCCCAGTTATTTACCTGGCGATAACCTGGATTTAAAAATTCTCAAGGAAGGTAAAGAACCCAGTCAAGGTATTGGCTACCTAGATGATGGAACGATGGTAGTAGTTGAAGAAGGTAGCAATTATGTGGGTGGTGAACTGCGAGTAGTAGTCACCAGTGCTTTGCAAACCACCGCAGGAAGAATGATTTTTGCCAAACCCCAAGCATCAGCATTGGCGTGAGGGAAATGTCCGGTGCAATTAAATATAAATTGTGCAATCGGTGCAGTCAACCTGCACCGATTATTTATTTTGAATCACCAGATTTGCTTACCTGCAAATACTGTAACTGCTCAATAGATAACCCTGTCAATCTTGCTATCTGTTCTAATGGCATACCAGTATTAAAAAGGTTACTTGCCACTTCAAGTAAAGCTTCAGCTTTCCCTTCAGCTTTCCCTTCTTGTAAAATATCTTGATAAATCACTGACTCGCGCATAATGTCTGACCTCAAAACTCGTCTAATAACCTCTTTATCTAATACTAAACCAGCTAAAATAGCCGTGGAAGCGGCAATATTACTTTGAGTTCTTGATTCTGTAATACCATTAATTTCACGCGCCACTTCATTTAGTATAACTTCTGGTTCAATTGTACTACTCAACACTGCCAAAGGTAAAAGTCCAGGTGTTCTCAAAAATACTTCGGTTGGTTGTTCCCAAAGTCTGATAACTGCAAATTCATGGCGTGTTCCAGCAATTGTAAATGTATTTTTTTGCACCAAATCCGAATTTGTCTGCTTGAGGTAAATTACGACTTGATGCATTGATTTGTGGGGAAAACGGCGATACACTCGCAATCGATAGTCAATCATCCGAAAAGGAATTTCTGCATCCACTTGGGTTTGAAATTCCAAATGCAAGATAGTTTGCTCCGACTGTAGCAAAATTAAGGCATCAGCACGAATGGGTTCGATAGATAATTCTTTTGGACTTAGTTCGGTTAAAGTAATGGGTTCGCCTAATAACCAAGTGGCGAAGTCGCTGGAGAAATTTTCAGCTAAAAATTTACAGATATTGTCAAACATTTGAGAATTTTACCAAATAGCTCACCCATTTGCATTTATCCGAAATTATTTAATCCAAATATCTTTATAATTTTCATAAATATTTAATAGTGAAATTATCTAACTCTTTAAAGAAAGTAATTCTTTTACTTGTAAACGTAATTGTAAATTAATTAAACTGGTTTATGAGTTGTTAGCATTCTGAGTATTATGAAGCGCATTTACACTATGGTTAATATTTTTACAATAACTTCATTATCTGCTTTTGTATTTGCTGGTGCTACTACTTTCTTGCTCGTGCAGACAGTCATAGCTAAACCAGCACAGATAAAAAAGCAAGTCAATCAACCAATACCATTTAACTCAAGAGTACGAATATATCCTGCAAATAATAGCCTACCAGCAAGTCGCTTGATTACGATTGAACGTGTTCTAAAAAAGTCTAGTAAGATGCAAATAACAGAAGCGAAACTTACAACATACGAGGAATTTGCAGCCAAAACAGGAGAGTACAAATCAGCGATTTCTAACAACCGGATGGTGTGGATAGTGACTGGTTTTGTCCAAGGTGAGTTCAGCATGTCTAGAGGTAGAAGTGTCTGTACTGATAACGCTAAACTTGTGGAATTAACGGATGCTGAAACTGGCGATTCTTTTGGTAGAAGTATTTACTGTCCCCCAAACAATGAGATAAATAATTTTATGCGGTAAAGTTGACTTAGAATCAAAATAACTTGTCTTCAGGAGATTGACTTTCATGACATATATCTCCCCTGAAATATTAATTAACTCGCTGCTTTTGCCTGGTATTCAACTTCGTTTAGATGACATTCTGCCTCGTTAAGTGAAGGTACAAAGGAAGAGTTATAAGTGTAGGCATAGTTTATGAATCTAGCAATTTTGGCAGCAAGAAGCCGTAATTACACTGGAGCTTAGGCGTAGCCCGTCGTAGACATCGCTTCATTATCTTTAGTGATCGCCCGTTACCAGTAATTTTAACGCTCATAAATTTCTAATGGTAAATTGTCAGGATCTTGAAAAAAAGTAAATTTCTTGCCTGTAATTTCATCAACTCTGATATTTTCTACCTCTAATCCTTTCGATTTTAAATAAAAGACAGTTTCCTCTATATCATCAACTTGAAAAGCAAGATGTCTTAAACCACAAGACTCTGGTTTACTAGACCGTTCTGGAGGATTTGGGAAAGAGAATAGTTCGATTTGAGTATTTTCTGCAACTTTTAAATCTAATTTATAAGAATTTCTTTCAGCGCGAAAAGTCTCTTGAATAATTGAAAAGCCTAAAACTTCTACATAAAATGCTTTGGAGCGATCGTAGTCAGAACAAATAATCGCTACATGATGAATGCCAGTGGTTTTCATGTGTACCTCTCAAGATAGCAACCATTTACCTGTAGCACTTTTAGCCGAGTTTTGCTAGTTTTTGCAAGCAAGAGCTTTAGCAAGATGCATCGCATAATTTAACTACCTAACCGCTATGAAGCTGTTTCACTGTCAGGGATTACCACTCTCTGCGACAGCAACATTCTCGCTCAACAACATTAGAGGACGGAACACACAAAATATTTATGTTTTTTATTTAACTAATGTTAAATTTATTTCTTTATTATATTCTCGGTAAGCGATCACTTTGCAATGAACTCGTTGACCAACTTTTGGCCACAAAGTAGTGTCCGTCGGTAAACCAGATGAATCACAATCGGGTTTTGTAGCAATATCTATAATTCCGCTTAGTTTATAACCGTCGATGACTTGATAGCCAAGGTACACAAAAATGCCAAAAGGCTTGACCCTTGTAATCTCTCCATAAAATTTTTACCCAATATAAAATTTATTTTTTAAATTCTCCCATTGTTTATCGATATCACTCATACGCTTGATGTACGCTACAAGTTTTTGAAGCCATTAATTATCGCACAATCAAGATTGTTAACACCCCATCTGCGGAAGTAGCTCATTCCCATTGCTGAAGTTCATCTTCTGGCAGTGGTTCAAAGAAAGCATCGCCGAGTTGTCCTTTCAATAAACCAGGGGTGCGCGGTTCGACTTCGCTCACCGCAAGGGGTTGTGTATTTTCTTGACTTAAACCTAGCCGAAAGTAATGAATTAAGTCATAAAGTTCTGCTAGTTTGTCTTCAGGGATGTCTTGCAATTCTTGGACAATCTCCTGGATCAGCATAAGTCAAACTCTTTGGTGGTTGTTAATCAATAAGTTAGGAATATGCGACTACTTTGTTCCTCAATTGAGGAATAAAATATTTTTTCTCGCTTTGCGCTTTGACGCGAAACTTTTATACCGTTAATCAGCAACGCTGGATTTTTACTATTCTTGTAAAACAGTCTTTGATGCAATCCTAGTTTTCTTGAGGTCTGCTTCCGAAAGTT
The DNA here is from genome assembly GCF_010747425.1 of Nostoc sp. UIC 10630. Lineage (NCBI taxonomy): Bacteria > Bacillati > Cyanobacteriota > Cyanophyceae > Nostocales > Nostocaceae > Nostoc > Nostoc sp. UIC 10630. Next base: position 27,347 of record NZ_JAAGOG010000002.1, on the reverse strand, counting down.
CTTCACCAGCTTGCAGGCGAGTGGCGGAACTTTGCAACACTGTTGCTGCACCTTTATCTCCAATTTGCAAAGCGGTTTTAGCAGCCGTTTGCAACATCGTGGCTGCACCAGTGCGATCGCCTTGTAGCAATTTTGCCTCGGCTAACTGGGTTTGGCGATACTTAGCTAATGCCAAAATTGACTGCTGCACCTGGGGATTAGAATCTGGTTGATATGTCCGCACCACATCTGCATACACCGGCATCAGGGGCGAAAGTAACCCTTCTTGGTTAACTAATGGGTCATCATAGCGAATTTGCAGATGCCCGATCGCTTGTTTCCCCTCTGGCAATTGTCCCAGATAAATATTCGCCAAAACTACCCGTTCTACATCCTGCATCAAATCTCCCAAACGTACAGCAAAGCTACCATCAGCTTCTCGTTCCACTGGTAACTCGATTGTGTCTGGGGCAACTTGGGCAATGGGCTTCAATTCTGCTAATCGGACATTGGGCACTAGAGATAACAGCAAGTAGGCATTAGTTAGCCCAATTGACTGAATCCTTCCCAATAGTCGGCTAAATTGCTCCACAGCTTGTTCAGGATGTTCAATATGAGCTAGAGTACCACCACCGACATCGGCAATTTTTTCTAGCAAATCTTGATTCCAGCTATTGCCAAATCCGAAAGTGTTGATAGTTAGGTTCAGTTTGGCAGCTTTTTGCGCCAGTTTGACACAGCGCTTATTATCATCTCGCCCAATATCCCACTTCCAAATCCGCAAACTGCTTTCACCATGCCCATCCGTCAGCAGAAACGCCTGGGAAACAGCGCCTCTTGTGCCCTTCATCAGTTCTGTAATTCCCAGTTCCAAACCCTCGGCGATCGCAGTGCCGCCGCTAGCGCTGAGTTTGCTTTTGATTTGAGATTTGATGCTTTCGGGGTCTTCGATCGCTTGGTTGGGGATAATGACTTCCGCAGAACCGGAAAAAGCCACAACTGAAATGCGATCGCCAATTTTCAACCGATCTATTAATCCTTCCACTGCCTGAATCACCGTTTTGATCGGTTGTCCATGCATAGAACCACTTCTATCCAGAATCAGGCAGAGGTTAAGGGGCAGATTTTGGTCAAACTCACCAGCGATAGCCGAAATCGTCATTGCTAGTTGACGTTGGCTACTTGTTTGAGCCACATCAACATTATTGTCATTTAACGCCGAGAGCAATTTAACTTTCATTGAGGAGGGGTATCTTGCAAAACTGTTTTGGAGACAATTCTGGTTTTCTTGCGATCGCTTTCAGATAAATCTCCACCAGATTGTAGCTGTGTGGCAGAAGTTTGCAACACCGTTGCTGCCCCAGTATCTCCCATTTGCAGTGCAGTTTTAGCAGCCGTTTGTAGCATTGTCGCTGCACCACTGCGATCGCCCTGTTGCAATTTCGTTTCGGCTAGCTGGGTTTGGCGATATTTAGCTAATGCCAAAATAGACTGTTGCACTTGGGGATTCGGATCTGCTTGGTAGTTTTTCACTACATGGGCATAAACTGGGATATTTGGTGTAACTAAACCTACCTTGTTGGCGGCTGGATCGTCGTAGCGGACTTGCACATTAGCGATCGCTTGTTCACCTGCTGGCAATTGTCCCAAATAAATATTAGCTAAGATTATCCGTTCTGCATCTTTCATTAAATCTCCCAACCGCACAGCGAAGCGTCCATCAGCTTCTTGTTGCAGTGGTAACTCAATTGTGTCTGGGGAAACTTGAGCTATGGGTTTAAGTTCCGCTAACCGGACATGGGGCATCAGAGACAATAACAGATAAGCATTAGTCAATCCCACTGTTTGAATGCGGCTAAACAGGCGATTAAACTCATCCACTGCCTCTTCCGGCTTTTGAATGTAAGATAAAGTCCCTAAACCAGCATCAGCAATTTTTTCTAAAACATCTTGGTTCCAGTTGTCACCAAAGCCCAGAGTGTTCAAAGTCAAATTATAACTAGCAGCTAATTGGGCAAATTTCAAACAGCGATTATTATCACCATGTTCATTTTCTCCATCGGTTAATAAGAAGGCTTGGGAAACAGTATCTTTCTTTCCCTTCGCCAACTCCTCAATCCCCAAGCGCAATCCTTCATCAATGGCAGTTCCACCATCGGCGGCTAGGCGGTTAATTTGATTTTTGATTTTTTCTGGATCTTCGACACTTTGGCTAGGTACTAAAACTTTGGCACGGTGATCGAAAACTACAACACTGAGGCGATCGCCAGGATTAAGTCTATCTACCAGACGATTCGCTGCTTTTTTGACCGTTTCTAGCGATCGCCCATTCATAGAACCACTGTGATCCAGAATTAAACATAAATTTAAGGGCACATGGCGGTCTTGAGTCTCTGCGATCGCCGAAATCGAAATTCCCAACTGACGTTGACTATTCGGCTGATTCGCGTCCAAATTACCATCATTCAAGGCAGGCTGCAAGCTAACCTTCATAACTTAAAGTCCCTATTCAGGATATACATATTAATAAATAACTTCAAAGCACCACTTTAGCTCTACGGAAAACCTATCCAACACAAATACATGAATATAATCAGAATATCTTAGAAGCCAAACATTGGCAGATGCAAAGCCACCTTCAGCATTAGGGAGAAATCCGCACCTTGAGGGAAGCGTGCATCGCGCTAGGATGTATTACAGTTAACGGCATAGTTTCAGGCGATCAGTTGCTATGGACATTTCCCCAATCAAAGCTGTTCAAGCCCCATATTACGGCGATAGCTCTTACCGGACACCACCGCCAGATTTACCTTCCCTCTTATTGAAGGAGCGAATTGTCTATATTGGGATGCCACTGGTGCCTGCTGTCACGGAATTAATCGTGGCTGAGTTGCTGTTTTTGCAATCCGATGACCCAGAAAAGCCCATTAAAATCTATATCAACTCCACCGGTACATCTGGTTACAGTGGCGAACCCATTGGCTTTGAAACCGAAGCCTTCGCCATCTATGACACCATGAGATATATCAAGCCTCCTATCCATACCATCTGCGTCGGTTCCGCGATGGGTATGTCAGCCATGCTTCTCAGTGCTGGGACAAAAGGTTGCCGCGCTAGTTTGCCTCACTCTTCGATTATCCTGCATCAGCCTAAGAGCTACGCCCAAGGTCAAGCAACGGATATTCAAATTCGGGCAAGGGAAGTTTTGGTAAATAAAGGGGCATTAGTTGATATCTTACATCAGACCACTGGGCAGGCCCGAGAAAAAATTACTAAAGACATGGATAGGTTGTTATATCTAACACCTTACGAAGCGAAGGAATACGGTCTAATTGACCGAGTTTTTGAGAAAGAAGAACTCGCAAATCCCCCCCTTCCAGCTAGTGTCCTTTAATTTGTCATTCGTCCTTTGTCCTTCGTCCTTTGTTAATAATTAAAAATTATTAATGACCAATGACTAATGACTAATGACCAATGACTAATGACTAATGACTAATTAAAAACGGAGTAAATTATGCCTATAGGCGTTCCTAAAGTTCCTTACCGGATGCCCGGAGGACAATATACAGATTGGATTAGCATCTACGATCGCCTTTACCGGGAACGGATTATATTCTTGGGACGAGATATTGATGATGAAATTGCCAATCAAATAATTGCTGTAATGCTGTATCTGGACTCAGACGATCCAGGTAAAGATATTTATTTATACATCAATTCCCCAGGTGGAATGGTTACATCTGGCATGGCTATTTTTGACACCATGCAACATATAAAATCAGATGTAGTGACTATTTGCGTTGGTTTAGCTGCTTCAATGGGGTCTTTCCTGTTGGCTGCTGGCACCAAAGGTAAACGCCTAGCATTGCCTCATTCACGGATTATGATTCACCAACCTTCAGGTGGAACCCGTGGACAAGCAACCGACATCGAAATTGAAGCTAGAGAGATTCTGCGGATTCGTCACCAGCTTAATGGCATTTATGCCGATAAAACCGGTCAGACCATAGCAAAAATTGAAAAAGATATGGATCGTGACTTTTTCATGTCTGCTGAAGAGGCTAAAGAATACGGTTTAATTGACCGTGTGATTGAAGAACGAACCTCTATAGTAGCAGGCGAGTAAGGGAAGCAGGGGGCAGGGGGAAAGGGGCAAGGAGCAGAATTAATAACTCAATGCCCCATTCCCAATTCCCCATTCCCAATTCCCAAACAAACTGTCAACATTGAACTTTAAAATAGAAAATTAGCCTTTATCATTAATAGTCCAGGCTTAAAGCTGAATACTGACAGATAATAGCCGATAGCTAAATAATTCGATAGCTCATAGCTCAAGATGGATCTTGGAGATTGCTACCGTTTGCTAGGTTTAAGATCGGGAGCTTCTTTTGCTGATATCAAAGCGTCTTATCGACGATTGGCGCAGCAATATCATCCCGATATCAACCCAGATGACAACAAAGCCAAAGATAAGTTTATTGCCTTGACAGAGGCTTACAAACTCCTGCTGACGGTAGTACTGCCAGAGGAAACTGCTGCACATTCAACTCAGGTGTCAACTGGGCGTGATGCTGCTAAGACAACGCAGCGACAGAAAACACCAGTCACAACGGTGGTAAACCAGCAAGCAGGGAAACCAAAGCCGCCTAATCTGTTAGAAATAGAAGAACGGCTGAAGTGGAAGACTTATGAACAATTGCAGCGATTTTTGCAAGAGAAACGATTTCCGCAAGCGATCGCACTGGTGGAAGCTTTAGCAGATCGTTTGTCAACAGATGCAGAAGTTCGCCAATGGCAAGCGATCGCTTATCAAATTTGGGGACGGGCGCTAATTTCCGAAAACCAATTGCTCAAAGCCAGAATTTATCTCAAAAAAGCTTTGAAAACAGACCCCCATAATAAAAGTCTCTGGTATGAAGTGCAACGCGATTTCCAACGCTTAGAACAAATTTTTTAAAGATTTACAAAATTTATTGAGAAGTTCTAACAACAGTGGCAATTCATAAATCGCCCCTATCTGTAATTAAAATTTTTCGGCTATTGTTTGCATAATTCCTAATACTATTTCTTTATTAGTTTGCGCCAAAACCTTTTAACTTCTTTCTTTGTGTCCTTTGCGTCCTTCTCTAACGAGACGCTGCGCGTAGCTTGCTTCCCCGAAGGGGTATGCGGTTCGTTTCTCTTTCTTCATTTCTTGTAGTTAAATATGGTTTAGCACATCTTCATACAGAATTGGTATAAGTTACTCGACGCGGAAAAAGCAGCAGCGCATCCGGTTAAACTGATAAGGAAGAAAATAGCAGATTAGGCAGTGAATAACATAGTGCGGTTAGTTTTGACAGCAATATTGCTGATGCTAGTTACAGCCTGTGGCAGTATTGGATTGTTACCGACTAGCGAGTTAGTGCAAAAAGCGATCGCACTTGGGTTAGAGCAAACTCAACAAAAACTTAGCCAACAGTTGGATCTAGATTTTCAAGGATTTGAAATCAAGCGGCTATCAATTACCCAAGAACAACCCCTAACGATTGAAAATTTACCAGCTTTCCACGTTCGGGGAACCTACGACTTGATTCTCAAGCTACCAAAACGGCGCTTGACGCAACCAAAACAACCCTTTGATGTTTACTTGCAAATTCAGCAAGAAGGTAAAACTTGGCGATCGCTAATCCCAGAAAAGGGTAGTAAAAATACTCAACTAATTTGGCGTAGTTATCTCATCCAATAGAGACGGGGAAAGGTTTGAATTATCTCACTCTTTTTCTAAACTACAGGTTAAATTTTGTGTATCCTGTACCGTCGTCTTCTGCAAGAATTATAAAATCGAAGGATTCAACTAACGCCTGTATTGCACCAGTTCCGCCATAGGGATAGCTAAAGGGTTCAAGCTCAAGTTTAGCTCTGTTGGCAGAAACCATTCTACAAGCAATTAATTGATATTCACCATTTTGAAAAGCATCAAACATAGAATAAAAGTCCCAAGGAGTTTCGAGGCTAGGATCTGTCCACCTCTGTTCCACAGGTGTTGCAAACCAGCGACGGAAATATTCAGTCTCTTCCTCTTCGCTAGTTCACCAAAAATGTGATAATGCTTTGCGGTCAAAAAAAATTAGCCAATCTTCTTCATTACGCCAAAAATTATTGTCTTTATCTTTTTTAATTTCGTTGAAAACTTTACAAAGAGCATTGAATCTTTTGGAATCATCTACTTGAAACTCTACAAAGCAGTATTTCATTATTTCTCACTTCTTTGTTTCTAAGCAGTCGTTTATTTTATTTATATATGTGCAACTAGAAAAACCATCACAATCATGTCTGTTGCTACTTTACACAAAAAGGTAGCAAAGATACTCAACCTAATTGGCGTAGCTATCTCATCGAAAAGTTGGTGTGTGCAAACAGAAAAACCATCACAATATTTTACGTATAACTGCTGGGCTAGAGTCACGATCGAGGTATAGTTTCACCGGAGACAGGGCAAGATGTATATTAACTTTTTCATTAGTTCCATCGCTGGAATTGTGGTTGTGGTACTAGCGGCTTTTGGCTTACTGCAATGGTTGCACATCCCTGCTGGTAACTTTCTTGATTGGGTAATTGGTGGTGCAAGTTTTTGGTGGCTGTTAGTAATTGTTACCGTACCGTGGAATGTGCATTTTCAAGCTAAAGAAGTCTTAGCAGAAGCAGCACAATCAACTGAAAAAGGAATTCCAGTCGATCAGAAACAAGTGAAGTATGTCACATTGTTGGCGAAGCGATCGCTCTGGGTTGCCATTGCTTTACACTTGTTCTCAGCCGTTGGTCTTTATACTCTGGCTGCCACTGGTATTAGTACGGTGGGATATATAAGCTCTGGTGCAGCTTTGTTATTAACGATTCTGCGTCCAGCTATTCGAGCTTATGAGTATTTATATGCGCGGTTAGCAATGATTCGCCAAGAATGGAAGTATCCACGCGAAGATATTTTTGAACTGCGCGATCGCTTCTCGATATTGGAACAAAAAATCCAGTTATTGGAAGATCAACTCAACCCAGAACAATCTTATTCATTACCCGCAACTCAACAACGCTTTGCCGAAGAGACTCGCAGAGATTTAGCTCGGATTGCAGCTAATTTTGAGGAATTACGGGCGACAAATCAAACTGAACATGAGCGTTTGGCAAGAGAAGCACGAACTGCGATCGCGCAACTTTCCACCGACGGGCAATTTCTCGATCATGTCCGCGAAATTATTCGATTTTTTAAGACAGCTTAATTATTGCTTTAATAACTGACCAAATTTTAAGTTTTGGAGCGTGCTATATAAAAAATATTCATCATCCAAAATTTAAGGGTTAATGAGGCTTTACAAACAGCAAGAGAAGTTTGACATAACAAAAATGTTACTTATTTAGTATATAAAGATACTATGGTTTTCTAGAGCAAGGAAGAAAACCAAATATGTTATAACTTTGTACGGATGATGTTTGGTGAAGCTCACATAACTTCAGGAGTACTTACGGTGAATCAGATACAACTGACTTTAACTATTGGTTATCTGTTAATGACATGTTATTTTTTAATCAATTGGTTAATATTTGCTCTACGTCATCCTGCTTCCACTCCAGAAGATAAATTTTTGTCAGTTGTGATCTTTTTGGTAACAACTATCTTTTGGCCCCTGATGATTCCGATGTCTTGTTTAGAAATAGTTCAAAAAAAGCAAATAGATTTTAATAAAATGATTCCTGTTCTCTTAGCAATATTTATATTTAGTATTTCATATTATTTGATCGAATAATTCATAATTTCTGATCACAAATTGCATAGATATAAAGAGAAGCCGGAGGATTGACTTGTGACCCTCCGGCTTCTTTATGCAATACATTACTTTAACTTCTTAGGCAGTCTACTTATTAAATTGAAAATTTCCTAACGTCGTCTGCTGCCAAAACCACTAGAGCGGCGGGGTGCTGTACTACGTCCACTACCAAAACCACTGCCAGAATTGCGTCTAGTAGTGCTGGAATTACCAGATGGTCGCAACGTACTACCACCAAAACCAGAACCAGAAGGACGGTTATTACCTGTAGTGCTACGTGGTGTATTGCGTATATTCGTATTTCCAGGATATGACCTTCTAATCGTCCCTGTATTGCGGAATGCAGTCCGATTTGTCACGGCTGCGGGTGGTGCATTATAGCGACTTTGGTAGTTTTGGACTGCTTGGCCATAGCTTCCACCATATCCACCAAAGCCACTTAATCCTTGCCCTGATTGATACACAGGGGGTACATAATACTGTGGTCTAAACAACATACTACCAATTGCCTGTCCCGCCAAGCTACCAGCCACAGACCCAGCAAAGGGTGTCCAGAAGCTATTTTCTCGACGGACTACAACCGTCTCTTGTTGTCCTGTTTGGGGATTGGTTTTATTTTCGGTAACGTTGTGGACGTAATCTATTTTAAAGTCTTCCGTTAGATATAAAATCGGTTGTCCTTTTTCTACCTTCAGATAAGTCTTCTTACCTTGCTTGATTTCATCATCAGTTAACCGTGCCATTTGCAAATTTTCGGTTGCAAAGGTTGGGGGATTATTGTTAAGTAAAAACAAGCTGTATTCACCAGTTGCATCGTCATAAGTAGCTTGTTGTATTTTATACTCTCCATCACTCAGCTTTGTGTTAGTAGAGGTTTGGCTAACGTTCTTAGCGGGAGGAGTAGTTTCGTTTCCCCCACCACAAGCGACAGTTGTGACACACAAACTCAGAGCTAAAAAAACGGCTGTAAATTTACGTACTATGGTCATGATCATTGGATTATTGTCCTATCTCTGAGCTTAACAATTTCTCGATGTGAGTAGTAAGTACGGACTACCCAACATATTATAAAGGAATCAATTCTGGGTAATATTGCAACAGTTGATCGCTAGTGAGTTCATCGCCTAACTGTGCTGGGGAAAAATGCACCTGGATTGCCTTTAATCTATGTTTATAGTGCAGATTTATCAATGCTTTCAATCCTTCCTTGAGCGCCTGAACGTTAGAAAGATCGGTTTCTAACTCTGGTACTTCTCCTTCATAAGCTACTGTAATCATTACAATGACGTTGCGAGTTACAGGTATAGATAAAGGTTCATTCAATCCATCAGAACTGTAATCTGGTTCACTGAGATATCTTTCGGCAGAGTCAGTAAATAATTCATTAACATAATCTCCTGCCTCGCCTTCACTCCAAAATACGTCGCCTTCGTTGGCAGCAGAAAGCCAATATTCATCGTATTGTAGAAGAGTTTGGCTAATTTCTACCAATCCTTCTCCTAAAACTTCTAAGTCGCCATCGGCATCGATCGCATCTCGCCCAGCGCTATTTAATACTCCCAAAATTGGCGCTACTTCGCCTCCCCCCAAGTGCAGAAATAGGCGAAAGACTACATAGCGAGTGCGACCGATCATTTTATTAAAAAGATTGCTCATTTTTCCTCCAAAATTTTGTCATTAGTCATTAGTCATTTGTCTAATAATTAATTCCCATTCCCCATTCCCCATATTTAATGACTAATATAGTGAAATCCTTTGACGAAATCTATAATCATACTTGACGAAGGTAAGATGTGTTTTGTCGGTTCATTAGATATATCATCATAAGTTGAAGCATTAAGAGCAGAGCGATTAATAAATCTTTTCCCAAAGTTGGGATGGTCATGGACAATCAATGTGTGGGCGCTAGAATTCGTTAAAACTATTTGAGTTGGGGCTTTACAAAAATTTAACTTTGTGGCTACTTCAATATTTTTTTTCGTCTGTTTAATTGTTGTCGCCTGACTCATGGCTTGCTCTAGAAGAATATTTAATTGTTTCACAATTAGAGGCGATTTTGGCAATTTTAAATCTTGATTTGCAACAATTTCATTGTTAATCATTTCCACGACACTGGAAATATTATTTTGAGTAGATGCCGCATCTAGAAAGGGAAGAATCACAATGTAAGCAGTGGAAAATAATGCTTCATCGCTATCTACATAAAATGTGAAAACAGTTCGACGACGACCACTTTCGATGCTTGGGGGTTGTCTTAGTACACGATATTCCTGAGCAATTTGATAGTAAGCGCCTGCGATCGCAAAATTGGCTTCGTGTTCTAAGGCTGCATCAACAATAATGCGGATTGTCGGCGGTGTTTCGTTAAAAAAGTCTCGTGAGTCTTCGGAATGGAACTTTTGGATAATGGAGCGATCGCCGGCTGGACTAAGATCGACCCATTCACAAATCATACCTTCGGTTTTTAAACCAAACCTGGAGGTGGCGTAAAGCTTGGCCCCAGTTAATGTTGCTCCGGTTAAGTCAGCACCAATCCATTCCGCCCTAATTAATTTTGCCTGAGTTAAATCGGCGTGGATAAAAATTGTATTCGTTAAATTCGCATTGGTTAAATCTGCGCCAATTAAGGTAGCCCCGCTCAATTTTGCACCGCTCAAGTCTGCCCACCGGAGGTTCGCCCCACTCAAATCTGCCCAACGGAGGTTCGCCCCACTCAAATCTGCTCCGCTCAAGTTAGCATGGCTAAGATTCGCTTGTCTGAGTTCAGTATCTCGCAAATTTGCACCACTGAGATCGCAACGACTGAGGTCACTGGCATTTAAGTTAGCCATCTCTAAATTTGCTCCCGTCATGGAAGCCCCTCTCAAGACACTCTCACTTAAGTTAGCGTGGCGGAGATTCGCTTGGCGCAGTGTCGCCTCTCGTAAATCAGCACTAGTGAGGTCAGCCTCTGACAGGTCAGCACGACTGAGGTCAGCGCGAATTAACTCAGCGCGAATCAATAAGGCTCCTTTAAGTTGAGCGCGGCTGAGATCGGCTCGAATCAAATTAGCGACGTTGAGACTAGCGTTATTTAAGATGGCGTTGGATAGATTCACGCCACTGAGTCTGGCTACATTCAGCTTGGCATTGCTCAAGTTAGCTTCGCTCAGATTCGCGCCACTGAGGTTAACTATACTCAAATTAGCATCGCTAAGATTCACGCCACTGAGTTTGACCCCACTTAGATTAGCTTCCGCAAGGTCAATACCACTAAAGTTTAAGACTCCTGCTGCGTACTTTTCTAGTAATTCCTCTACAGTCATCGATGCTACCCCTTGGATGCCAACTTTAATAGTTGGTAAAGTCATAAAAACGGAATGTCAAAATTAAAAATGAATATTGGGATTTTAGGGTTGGGATTGATCGGCGGATCTTTGGGTTTTGATTTGCGATCGCAAGGACATCATATCTTAGGAGTCAGTCGCCGTGAATCTACCTGTCAAAAGGCAGTTGCTATCGGCAGTGTTGATGAAGCATCAGTTGATCTGAGTCTGTTAGCAGCCGCAGAGGTTGTATTTATTTGTACACCTCTAGCGCTTATTGTGCCCCAATTGGAGCAAATGATCGCTCATTTGTCTACAGCTACCATTGTGACTGACGTGGGTTCAGCAAAAGCACAGATAGTCAAAGCGATTTCTCCCCTTTGGGATAATTTTATCGGCGGTCATCCAATGGCGGGAAGAACAGATAGTGGCATAGAAGCTGCACAACGGAATTTATTTGTTGATAAACCTTATGTATTAACACCGATAGCTACAACACCAACTAATGCAATTACGGTTGTAGAAGAAATTGTGCGATCGCTAGGAGCTAATATCTACTATTGTCAACCAGAGCAACATGACCGCGCTGTTAGTTGGATTTCCCATTTACCTGTAATGGTCAGTTCCTCATTGATTGCTGCTTGTTTGAGTGAAACTGACCCCGATGTTTTGGAATTAGCTCAAAAGTTAGCTAGTTCCGGTTTTCGAGATACTAGCCGTGTGGGTGGTGGGAATCCAGAGTTGGGCGTGATGATGGCGCGGTATAATCGTCAAGCATTGCTGCGATCGCTGCAACAGTATCGTCACAATCTTGATGAATTAACTAATTTAATTGAGCAAGAAAATTGGACAGTTTTAGAGCAAAAGTTGAAATCAACAGGTAAGGCACGACCTGATTTTGTTGATTAGGATTCAGGGATCAGGAGTCAGAATGGGCTAAACCTTAGCTATCCGCTAACAGAATTAATTCTGAGCGAAAAAGCAGATAAATAAATTAGTTTAAGACCCCTACTAAATATATATATTTAGTGGTCATAGAAAAACCTGGAAAGTTTTTTCTTGATTCTGGCTCCTGAATTCTTCTGCAAGAATGTTTTTTGATGTAGTTGATAAAGTTAGGTAGCTACTTTCTTTTCTAAATCAATAAACATAGTTATTTAATAATTTTAACAATAAAACTTTTAAAAAAATGCTAATTAACAGTTTAACAGTCACCAAACCGATGTACTATACAGATAAATTTACAAAAATCAACAATGGTAGAACGTCCAATCAAAAAATCGGAACGTCAGTCCCAAGCAAATACTGACAACAATTCCGAAAATAAGGATTCTATAACTCCTATTGAATCCAACCCCAAAAGCTCAAAACCGAGCCGTAACCGCTCGTCTGACAAAGGGAAAAAAGCATCTTACGGAGATGAAAACAGGCAGCAGGGGAATCCTGCCCTAGCGCGTGGCCCAAAACCCGTTAAACCTCCAGTCGCCAAAGTCCAAACAGAAGAACTTGAAACCGAATCGGAAACTATCTCTGAGGAGTCTCAAGACTAACATTACTCCTGCGTGTGATGTGGGAGGCTTTAACTCGTCGTTATAAATATATGAAGACAGGATTTCTGCCTCCGCAGGCAGTAATTATGCCCCCCATCACCATTGGGTTATTTTTATATTCAAATGCTTTTACTAATCAATTTCTGTAACTAGCCATTGCCACTCAGTGACTACAGTTTTGGATATGTTGAGAACCAATTGCTGTCCACTAGAGAGAGGTACATATAGTTTGAGCGCATCAGTTGTTGGCAACTTCGTTAAGATATCAGTTAAGTTATATTCCCCCACATTGGGGACGGGTGCAGTTAAAGCATAAGCATCCGATGCACTGAGTAATTTTCCGGCTACTGTCTCAATCAATAATGGTTGGGGGTGAGCAATTTCAACGACACCCGGAAAAGCAACTAAGCGTAAGCGTAAATCTTTTACTGCACTGGTGTAATTCTGTTTGAACAGCAGTACTTGCCAAGCATATCCTTTTTCATCTTTGATAGATACTTGTGAGTGATAGCGTAAGATACCGGGAGAATCATGATGTTGACGCAACAGTGCTTGCGCTGACTCCACACCCCATCCACATCCAGTTAATGTTAAAAACACTATTAAGGCACAACGCCAAAAATATTGTTGAAATTTTCGCTTCATCTAACATATTTTACAGCACCAATGCCCAATGCCCACTTTCTCTGAGCGTATCGCTAAAGCGAAAGCTCCGCTAACGCGTAGCGTTTCGCAGAGAATCGATTTGTGACAATTCCCCAATTGCTGTAAATGCAAGCCCAAGAAGAAAGTGCAGTAACGGCAGTATCACCTGTAGTCACAAATCATGAACATCCAGACCATTAGTTTAATCATCAGTGACAAACTAATCTATTGGGCAACAATGGCATTGCATCAGTCTGCATTAACAACATTGCAGCAATCTAAGAGGATGTTTGAAAAGTCCTCTTGTCAGTATCAAAAGTTCTAGATCCTCCTAAATCCCTCGATAGATTGGGGAACTTTGATTCCGGTTCCCCCTTTTTTAAGGGGGGTTAGGGGGGATCTCAAAGTGCCTAAAGTCACAGCAAAATGCTTTTCAAACAACCTCTAAAATCGAGTTTCATACTCAACTTGGAATTGATTTTCATCTCCCAAATTAGTTGAGCCTCGCATCAAAATTTCGTCGTTGAGTCGATAAAGGACGTTATAACGGAAAGACTCATCGCTAGAAAGAGGGCGTGATAAAGAAGCAGAGAAATTTCTATTAATATTAAACACACCTTCTGCTGATAAATTCAGAACTGAAGCTGTCCTTGTTTCATTACTAGTAGTAGGGGTAGGGAATATCCGAAATTCGCTGAAACCAACAGCTTGACCGATCGCAGTGATAGTTCCTTGCAAACCACCTAAAATGGTAGAACTAGCGAAATTAGTCAGCCCTTGCCCTGCATCTGCTTGACCGAAAGAACCAAGAATCGAACCACCCAGTAAAGCAACTATTTCTCCCCGACTACGGCTAGGTTCACTTGTCAGTTCCAGATTGTCGCCTAGTTCACTAGCTGGCCCGTCCACTCTTGCTTGAACGCGAACGGTACGTAAAGTACCGAAGTTAGTCGCAGAAACATCGCTGATTTCAGCAGACAATGGGGATTCCAAAATTCTATTGTTTATTGCTGATGCTTCCGGTACGATCGCAGTCAGGCGGACATCCAAAGTAGGGTCAAGTCCTTGGCTGGGAGTAAACCGCGCAGTTTGTTCGTAGCCTCGCGCCAAAGCAAATTCAGTGGAAAATAAGCTCAGTCGTCCTCCTGTCAAACGAATCAATCCTTCAGGAAGTGGCTTGGCTAATGTACCATTAATGGTCAAGTCGCCTTTTGCCTCAAAGTTCAGTATGGGCTGACTTAATGCGGCTCCTCCTGGTACAAAGCTTAGTAGGGGCTCAGTGGTAACACGAACATTGTCATCTAGACTCAACCTTAAATCTGCAAACTCTACAGGTAAATTGGGTGGAGTTGCTGCGGCATTAGCATTATTATCTGGTTTAGTAACTGCGCTACCGCTACTCTCTGGTGTAGTCACTGCGCTAGCGCTACTTTGGGCTGTAGGTATAGCATTAGCGTTAACCTGTTCTCTATTTAAATTTATGACGTTACTGTTAGCTTCTGTTGTAGCGGCTGGTTTTGCTTTAGCAGTATTTCCAATAATCACCTGACCATCACTCAGGTTAATGTCTCCACCAATTACAGGTTTTAGGGCTGTTCCGCGAATTACAACATCGCCGCCGACACCGCCTTCATACAGTCCTGCAAGCTTAAAGTTGAGTTTGTCTGCTATTGATATTGTCAAAGGATTCGCTGCGCCTGGCTGAGGATCAACAATTGGCAGGATGCCTGATGCAGTGATTTGCCCTTTATTGTAAGTAGCTTGAATGTTTTCAACGCTGACCGTATTGCCATTAAATTGCGCTGTCCCTGTCAAATTTGTTAGGGGTTCAGATAAAGCTTGAGCGCGAACAGTTGCATTGTTAACTGTGGCGTTTCCATTGATAATTGGCTCGTTTAAAGTACCCTGAACATTTAAGTCTATTTTTCCTTGACCGTCTACCCAAGTTACTTGATTATTGGTAAACAGATTTAACAGTGCCAATCCTTCATTGTTCACATCGGCGTTGATGCTGATTTGATTGCTATCTGGTTGCACTGCGGCAAATGGTAACGGCGCAGGTACGCTACCTGTAACTGTAACTGGTTGTGTTCCTGTCACTAATAAGGTACTGTCGAAATTCAAACGAGCTTTGTTGTAGTCAAAGTTCACCAGTCCTGTTTGTACAGGTTGCTGGTTGAGAGTTGCATTCGCCAGTGTTATTTCCCCTTGCACTCTGGGATCTTGTAAACTACCTCCTAATGTGGCATCAGCATTTACATTACCAGTGATATCTATGGGATATCTTTCTATAAAAGGTTGTAAAAGTGATAAAGGTAGACTTGCTACATTCAATTTTCCAGATAGCTGCTCAGTTCCTAATTGTCCCGAAAAAGCCACTAATCCTTGATTTATCCCAACACTCAAGGGCGAAAGTGTGACGATTCCATTAGCAAAATTGCCTTGAGCAACAACCTGATTAATGGAGTATTCACCCCATTTCCAGTTAGCACCTTGGAAATTAAAGCCGACATTCAACCCAGATTTTAATGAGCCATTAGCTGTAATTCCTCCACTCAAAGCACCCGTTAATTCTGCAAGGGTGGGTAAAGATAAGTCTCTTTTTGCCTCTACTTGCTGTTGTTTTGCTATGGATGCCGCAATATTAGAGAAATATGCTAACTGTGTTTTCAAATCTGCATTAGGCAAACTGATCGGCTTGGTATTAAGTACTTCTGCTCCAGCCAAGGTTGGAGGCTGCAATCCGGTGCCAAGGTCTTGAAAGTCGAAGATATTAAATGCTTGTAAAAGTCTCTCAATTCTGGCTTGGTCTAAATTAGCTTGTAATTGAAATTGCGGGTCATTCCCTGTTTTCACATTTCCACTGAGGGCGATGTTGCTATCTCCAATCCGCAATCGACCATTAGCCAAGCTAGCAGTACCATCAGCATAATTGATGCTGCCGCGAAATTCGTCTGCTGCAACTCTGGCAACACGAGGCCCTGCGATCGCAACGTCTCCCGCAACTGCATAATTATTAAGATTGACAACTAAATTTCCTGATAATTGCCCCCCTAAAGGTTTCAACTGATTGTTAGGTAAAAAGCCCCCAATCAAAGCTATCGGAAACTGTTGGGCGTTGATGAGTAAGTTCTCTCCCTCAGTTCTACCTGTAGTAACTGCCTCATCCCGCTTGACTAAAAATGAAGTTGGACGATAATCTGCACCCAGGTTAAGCGCAATCCTGTCTTGCTTCCCGGCTAATCGCAGACTTGCTCCCTGTCCCCCTTGAAAATTCACGTTTCCAGTTAAAAGTGGGTCAAACGCTAAATTACTAACCTGGAAATTCCGCAGCCGGATATTGCCGTTAGCTTGAGGTACATCTGGAGTACCTGTAACTTTTCCATTAAAATCAAGTACCCCCGCTAACGCTACGTCACCAGGAACTTGAAAACCAGTATTTTTTAAGTTGAAATTCTGTGCCAGTACATTTAAATCAAATCCCGCAATTTTAGGTGCGCCTGTTGGTGGAGACTGAATAGCGATCGCACCATTAGCACTCAATCCTTGGGTACTTGCGTTTTCAACTATAATCTGCTTTCCATTCCACTGAAATTGAGCCGTTAGCGGTTTCGCCAGTAGCGCTACTCCTTGGGAAAGGCGGATTTGCCCGGCGGCGCGAATATCTGCAAGCTGGAAAGATTGTGTTGTGCCTGATAACTGAAGATTGCTATTGAGCCGTCCTCGTAGTTGTGGTGAAAAACGGTTGAGTTGAATTTGAGCAGTGTTGACAGCTGCTTGCCAGCGTTGTTGTGCAAGTTGACCTTTCGCCCTAATTGTCCCACCTGCCACGTTCAACACGGCATCTGGAAAGACGACATTCTCTCCTTGTTTGGTAACAACAACCCTGCCGGTAGTGGGATAGGTGGCTTTCGGCGCTTGCACCCGCGCGACTGCTTGCAGGTTGCTCAGAGTGCCGGAAATATCGGCATTTGCGGATACATTCCCAATGGTAATGCTGGGTGAGGATTTGTATGCTCGTGCGATCGCATCCCCTGGTAAATTTTGGGCTTGGACATTCAACGCCACCCTACCTTGAGGTGCAAGCTGAAGTTGACCGCTAGCTATTACTTGCCCTCCCACCTCTGGATTTGCTTGAACGCGAGCAACATTGACATTTAAAGGTGTACCTAGCGATCCAGAAACTTTAGCGTTCGCAGATATACCACCAAGATTTAGAGGAGTTGAAATATTGTAACCTTGAGCGATCACATTTCCTGGTAAACCTTGAGCTTCAATACCTATATCTACTTGACCTTGGGGAGCGAGTTGAATTTGACCACTGGCTGTAATTTGCCCCCCTGTTGGCGGCGTTACCTGAACACTGGAAACATCAAGGTTCAACGGCTGTTTACCAAGTGAGCCAGAGACTTCTGCTTTTGCCGAGACATTTCCAACTGCGATCGGTAAACTAACGCCATAGCCACGCGCTAATATATCCCCAGATACACCGTCAACTTGAGCATTAAATCTTATGTCGCTTTTGGCTCCTAAATTAGCTTGACCGCCTCCTGTGATTTCACCACCGGCTGCGGGAACTATTTTCAAATTAGAGACAGCAAGTTGAGATGCCGTTTGAGAGACATTCAAGCGGAAATCAGTATTGATGGCTTTGAAGAGAACGCGGTCAACTTGAATAGGTTTTGTGTTGCTTACTGTACCGCTAAGGACTGGTTTTTGAAGTGCGCCTAACACCTGAATATTTGCTTGAATTTCGCCACTAGCTGGGACTGACGAATTTACATTCAATGTATCTAAAATATTTTTAGCACTAACTGGTTTTATCTGAGCAGAGACATTAAAACCAGTTTGACTATTAATTGTTCCATTAGCCAGAATGGGGACTTTGCCAAAGTTCGTACTCAAATTTTCTAAAGCAACTGTCTGACCTTGAAATGAAAATCTCCCATTAAAATTAGAAACTTGCTGAGGGATATTTTGAATTTTGGCAGTGATTTGATTAGCAGTAGCCGTGCCTGTAATTGCTATGTCTGACAGTTTGGGTGGAATCTGAACTGCTAAGTCAGCATTTAAATACCCTGCTTGCAAGGCAATTGGTAACTCAATTAATCGACTTATATCAGATGCTTGTAAATTTTGTGTTGAAAGGTTGAGGCTAGTTGTTTGAGCTTTTAGTTGGGTTTCACCAGCGATTTTCACTGCGCCTCCCCTGGCCAGTTGAGCATTGATGTCATAACCAATCCTTTGATTTTGATCAAAAAATCGGGCAACACCACCAACTTGATTTAATATTACTGAACCTTTCGGTCTAGTTGGTGCGGCGAACGGCATCAACTCCACATTTCCATCTTGAATTTGAAGTGTTTCCAAATCGGTTTGAATAGCACCTTTTCCTTCTCCAGCCTTGACTTGGGCTGTAACCCAACGACCATCTCGATCCTGTTGAATGTAGACATTGGGCTGAACTAAAGTTACATTTAATACCAGTTTTCGAGTTAAGAAAACTTGCAAAGGCGAGAACTGCACATCCAAGGCTTTTGCTACCACTTGGTCTGCATCGGTGGTAGTTGCTGGTATGGATAAAGAGCTAAATCTCAAACTAGAGAGCGAAAAACGTTCAACTTTCCCTACTTTTACTGGTCGCCCAAGCAATTGTTCGAGATTTTGCTGCACTAATGGCGCTAAATCCTTATATACATAGCTTCTAGCCCACCAAGCACCGACTGCAATTCCAACCAGCAAAATGACACCGAGAGCCAAACTGGTACGTCCTAAAAGGAGGAGCCATAAACGAGGATTAGATGGTTCCTGATTATTTTTTGAATTTGGAGAGCGTGTCATTATCGTTACTAGTACCAGTACTTTTTTCTGGAGTGAGCCGAGAGACAGGCTAGTACCGCAAGGCGGAATTAAAAATTAAAAATTAAAAATTAAAAATGAATACAGCATAGGCATTTCGTTGATTTGGAATAGGTGGTTTATTTACGCCGTGCCGTACTAGCCTCATTTGTATCAGTAAGTTACAAACTATGGTTTCATAATATGAAGACTTTCGCAAGAACTTTGCGGCAGGCTACTTCTATTCTCCAGGAGAAGCTGCCCCAATGAGACGCTTTGTAAATGTTTCATATTATTCCATAATCTTGCATAATTCCTGAATATATTTTGTGATAACTCCTGTATATACAACCCTGGTTAGAAAATTAAAACTCTGTATAATCTAACTTAATATAGATGACAGAAAGTAACTTTAAATTTAAGGGTAATCTAGAGTTGAATGAAATTCCTGAAGCTAGATTTAAATTCCCCGTTCTTGAAGAAGTCGGGCATTTGGGCAGCAATTTTACTCAATTAATACTAATTTTATGTATACTGAATTAGGCTGAATCTATTTAGACAAATTATGGATTACAGCTTAATCATGGTAGTTTAAATAATTGAAAAAAGTTAGCTTATTTTTATTTAGAAAAAAACTTATAGTTGATTAATGCACCCAGCTAGAAAGGTAAAATGAGACATCTATCTTTATTCAGTAATGGGATGCGAATGTCTCCGACAAACTACGTGAACGCACTTAAAAAAAACAGATAATTTTATCCACTAATTCATCAAGTGAAACATGAGATTCCGGCGGTGCTACTACACATCAACACGCCGGAACTATATCAAGAAAAACTGTTTAGTCTTAGACAGCAACAATTACTAACAAGATTATTGGCTTATCTAAAAATTTAGAAACCTGAGCTTTTAGATTACTCCATCGCCAACCCGATCATTGCTCGCTTGAATCATCAATCATTTCTGGTACTAAAGCTGGGTTACTCTTGCGTTCTTCTGGCGATTGCTCCCGAATAACATCGTCAATTCTCGCAGGGTGTTTGATTTTGTCCAGTAGCTCTGGACTTAGTTGCGACGGTTCACCTTCTGGATTCGATTTTTCAGCTTGACTAGGAACTGTTTCCTTATTCATCACTATTTCCCAAAACTTATACGCCAAGCTTAAGTCCTTCTGTGGTGAGGCATACACTATCTTGAGACTTATTTCACGCAGTGGTAGGTAACAAGTTCTGTTAATCTTTGGGTTGCCGATTGTCTAAAACTCCATGAGTTTAGTAGCAATCGCGTGCCTTGTGTACTCAAAGAGATTCAGCTACATTAAGTCCATAGGAAAGCAGTTGACAAATAATTTGTCGCTCTACAACAACAAAATCGGGATGACTGGATTCGAACCAGCGGCCCCTTCGTCCCGAACGAAGTGCGCTACCAAGCTGCGCCACATCCCGCCATAAAAATGGCATTGTAAATTAAGAATATCACAACCCGTGCTAAATGACAGAATTACATCTATATATATATGAATATATGATCGCTTCACCCAAGGCTTTGCTTGCTACGATTAAATTTGTATAACTCTAGTGGTAAAAGCGGATTGTGACTGTAAAACCAGACTGGTTGCGGGTAAAAGCACCTCAGCGTGAGCGCATCGGTAACGTTAAAGACATTTTGCGGGATTTATCCCTCAATACAGTTTGTGAGGAAGCATCCTGTCCGAATATTGGCGAATGCTTCAATGCCGGTACTGCTACGTTTTTGATTATGGGCCCGGCTTGTACACGCGCTTGTCCCTACTGCGATATTGATTTTGAGAAAAAACCGAAACCACTAGACCCCACGGAACCTGCACGACTAGCAGAAGCTGTTCGCCGCCTGAACCTTAATCATGTAGTAATCACTTCTGTAAATCGAGATGATTTGTTTGATGGTGGTGCATCTCAGTTTGTGGCGTGTATTGATGCGGTTCACTCTGTTTCACCTAACACCACAATTGAGGTGCTAATTCCTGACTTGTGCGGTAATTGGAATGCTTTAGAGTTGATTCTACAAGCAGCGCCAGAGGTATTAAACCACAATACCGAAACTGTTCCACGACTGTATCGCCGGGTGCGTCCCCAAGGAAACTACGATCGCACATTAGAATTATTACAGCGAACTCGCCAACTTTCTCCTAGCACATACACAAAATCTGGGATTATGGTTGGACTCGGTGAAACTGATGCCGAAATTCGCCAAGTCATGCAAGACTTACGAACCGTAGATTGCGACATTTTGACAATTGGGCAATATCTCCAACCCAGTCAAAAACATTTACAAGTAAATGAATTTATCAACCCAGAACAATTTGCTGCTTGGAAGACATTCGGCGAAGAAATCGGATTTTTACAAATTGTTTCTTCTCCATTGACAAGAAGCTCATATCATGCAGAACAGGTCAGGGAATTAATGGAACGTTATCCTCGGCGCTAATTTTAGATTTTAGATTTTAGATTGCTAAGAGAATAGGGTGATTGGGTAATGGGGAGAATGGTGATTAATGACTAATTCAAAATCTGTAGCAATTCTTGGTGCGGGTGCTTGGGGTGCATCTCTGGCAAATCTCGCCGCAGCGAATGGTCATCAGGTGCGCGTGTGGTCGCGTCAAGGTTCCCAAACTCTCCAAACAGTGTTAGAAAATGCCCAAATAATCCTATCCGCTATCTCAATGATTGGTGTGAGAGATGTTGCTTCCCAAGTCAAGTCTTTCCCCCTTTCTCCAGAGACGATTTTTGTGACGGCGACCAAAGGCTTAGATCCCCAAACCACTTGCACGCCGTCGCAAATTTGGCAAACAGTATTCCCTAACCATGCAGTGGTTGTTTTGTCTGGGCCTAATTTATCTAAAGAAATTCAACTAGAGTTACCAGCAGCAACAGTGGTAGCCAGTAATATTCCCACAGCTGCGGAAGTAGTGCAGTTAGTATTTTCTTCTCATCGTTTCCGGGTATATACCAATCCCGACCCCTTGGGGGTGGAACTGGGGGGAACGCTAAAAAATGTG
Source organism: Nostoc sp. UIC 10630 (assembly GCF_010747425.1). Lineage (NCBI taxonomy): Bacteria > Bacillati > Cyanobacteriota > Cyanophyceae > Nostocales > Nostocaceae > Nostoc > Nostoc sp. UIC 10630. Next base: position 5,191 of record NZ_JAAGOG010000002.1, on the reverse strand, counting down.
ATTGCGATCGCAGCTGGTGTGTGCGATGGTTTACATCTAGGAACCAATGCCAAAGCTGCTTTAGTCACCCGTGGACTCACAGAAATGGTTCGCATCGGTAACGACTGGGGTGCAAAGACGGAAACATTTTATGGATTATCGGGTCTAGGAGACTTGTTAGCAACCTGCAATAGTCCCTTAAGCCGCAATTACCAAGTCGGCTACCAGCTAGCTGGTGGTAAGACACTTAAAGAAACTCTTGCAAATTTACAAGGAACAGCCGAAGGAGTGAACACTTGCCAGGTTTTGATGCAACGAGCCAAGCAACAAAACATTCCAGTTCCAATTACTGAGCAAGTTTATCGGTTACTTCAGGGAGAAATCACACCCCGACAAGCGCTTGATGAACTGATGCTGCGAGATATCAAGCCAGAGTACAACTACTAGAGCATCCCCAATACTTTTCGGATAAACCCAATAATCTCTCTTTTGGTCTGGGGAAAGCTTACTGGGTTTGGGGTAAAGGTAAATTTAAACCCTTTCCCTTTCCCCTTTCCCTCTTAACCGAAAAGTATTGAGAGCATACCCATGCTGTAGCAGGTATGAATTGCCCCTACAGCATGAGTATAGTTTTGCGTAAATCATATTCAAGTTGAAATTGACGGGTTAGCAAGACACGGAGAGAGTATTTAATAACTTTCCTACGTTTTCTATCTCCGTATCGATAGAATTTTTGCTGTTAATACTAATCACTTGCCCGATATCTATTAGTTCTACTTATACCTGAATAATCCTGAGAAAAAATTGCTAAATCGTCAGGATATTACTTTTGTAACCATGTAAATGTGACTATGCCAATTATAAAGATGACATTCACTGAAGGATGTTTATACTGTGTTACAAAAGTTACAATCACAACCCACCAAGGTTGAAATGTTAACTAAGTAGTTGAAATATTGAAAGCCTAGCTGCCGATTTAAATAGCTATTGGTTAAATCAAAAATTTAGCAGCCAATTAAGTCCAGTAATACTGTATCCAATAAAACCATTACAGTTAATTTCTAAAAAAATTGTAATGGAACCTTCAACTATGTTAGTTCATCGTTAATCGCGGGAACAATAGCAACAGTTGAATAGCTGACCGTAATCTAAGCTGACCGAAATCTATTGTTACCTGGAGCCATTGAGACGATCTTATGCCAGCAACATCTTTTTATGCAGACGCCCCCTACAACACCAAAAAGTCCCGCCAGGCTTTGGACTCGGATCTCACGGTTGATGACAGTGAGTTATCGGTAGATGACCTACAGGAGCTAGAGATCGCTTCTGTTGACAATGCTAACTTTGCTGCTAGCAGTAACCGTCGGAGTACAGACCTAGTACGTCTATATCTTCAAGAAATTGGTCGGGTTCGCTTGTTGGGGCGCGATGAAGAGGTTTCAGAAGCTCAAAAAGTCCAGCGTTACTTGCGGATGCGGATAGTACTTGCTAAGGCCGCCAAGGAAGGGGATGAAGTGATTACGCCCTATTTGAGGTTAATTGAAGTTCAAGAACGTCTAACCTCGGAACTAGGACATCGCCCATCTTTGGAAAGATGGGCTGCTACTGCTGATATAGTTTTATCCGATCTTAGGCCAACTTTGGCAAATGGCAAACGTCGCTGGGCAGAAATTGCCAAGTTGACTGTAGAAGAGTTGGAGCAAGTTCAGTCCCAAGGACTCCAAGCAAAAGAACACATGATTAAGGCGAATCTTCGCTTAGTTGTGTCTGTTGCTAAAAAGTATCAAAATCGTGGTTTGGAATTGTTGGATTTAGTCCAAGAAGGCACACTAGGTTTGGAGCGGGCTGTAGAAAAATTTGACCCAACTAAGGGTTATCGCTTCAGTACTTATGCTTACTGGTGGATTCGTCAGGGAATTACACGAGCGATCGCAACTTCTAGTCGCACTATCCGCCTTCCGGTTCATATTACCGAAAAGTTAAACAAAATCAAAAAGGCTCAACGCAAAATTGCTCAAGAAAAAGGTCGCACCCCAACTCTAGAAGATTTAGCAACTGAGTTAGAGATGACACCGACTCAAGTACGAGAAGTTTTGTTGCGGGTTCCTCGCTCCGTTTCTTTAGAAACCAAAGTAGGAAAAGATAAAGACACTGAGTTAGGCGAATTACTAGAAACCGACAGTGTAACCCCAGAAGAAATGTTAATGCGAGAATCTTTACAAAGAGACTTGCATCATCTTCTGTCAGATTTAACTAGCCGGGAACGCGATGTAATTTTGATGCGGTTTGGTTTGGCAGATGGTCATCCTTATTCTTTAGCAGAAATTGGCCGCGCTCTCGACTTATCCCGCGAACGAGTTCGACAAATAGAATCCAAGGCTTTGCAAAAGCTACGCCAACCTAAGCGTCGCAACCTGATCCGCGATTATTTGGAATCTCTAAGTTAGTCAATGATCGAGAGTCATTTGTCATTAGTCATTTGTCATTAGAAAACTACACTTGACAAATGACTAGGGACAAAGGACTGATCTTATCACAGATTGAAAGCCTTTTAGACGCTTATAGCAAGTAATTTGCATTTAATTAGATAAGAGTTCCCCCAGAGCTTTGCTCAGATATCTTGAAGGTGGGGATCGATTAAACAATTCAAAATTCACTCATCTAAAATTTAAAGTCAAGGGATGCAATCGTTACAAGTATCCTAACTATTAACTGTATGCAAATTAAATGCAATACAGCTTATTATTTGAATTTTGATCAAGATTTTATGAATTGTTCTTAAATATTTAGCATAAATTCTCAATAGGCAATGATTGTTGCAAATTGCTCCCAAGATTTGTTATATTCTCAACTAACAAGCTTTGTTGAGAAATATTAGTATGACTGTCTACACAACTACTTCACTCAAGGCAGAACTGAACGGGCGAGGCTGGCGATTAACTCCCCAGCGCGAAACAATTTTACACATTTTTCAAGAACTTCCGCAAGGTGAACATCTAAGTGCGGAGGATCTTTATCATCGGTTAGAAACTGATGGTGAAGGGATCAGTCTGTCAACTATTTATCGGACTTTGAAGTTGATGGCCAGGATGGGAATTTTACGGGAATTAGAACTGGGTGAAGGACATAAGCATTATGAGATCAACCAGCCTTATCCTCATCATCACCATCACTTGATTTGTGTTAGATGCAACTCAACTATTGAGTTTAAAAATGATTCAATTTTAAAAATTGGATCGAAAACTGCTCAAAAAGAAGGTTTCCACCTGCTTGATTGTCAAATGACAATCCATGCTGTGTGTCCCAAGTGCCAACGGGCGCTGATGCCGCTTTAGCACTTGGGTAAATAATCAGACGAACCTACTCAAATTAACCAAATAAGTGGAATTTTGAGCAGTTCGTAATTTGCTGTTACTAGAGGCTAGCAACGAGTTGGGAACTGATACTAACAACACCAAAGCGGATGTTAAAAGCGTCCGCTCTTAAGATCCTTGAGGCTGATGCCGTAGAATTCTTGGGCTTGTTTAATCGCTTTTTTGGTGTCATCTGCCATTACACCGTTCAGCTTGCCTTTATAAAAACCCCGCTCCCGTAGTCGCGTTTGGATTTCCAGGGTATTAAATTCGCTTTTTTTAGCAGTATTAACTGAGCTATATAACTTAGCTCGTGTAGTTGGGCCAGCAACGCCACTTGCTGCTAAGAAATTAGCTGCCTGGAATCTTCGTACAGCATCGGCAGTGTAGGGGCCATAGTAGCCATTTGGCTCTCCCTCTAAATATCCTGCCTGGATCAATTGTTCTTGGATGATTCTAACTGACTCACCGCGATCGCCTACACGGAGTTTGTCTCGATTGACTACCTTTTTGGGAGCCTCTTCTCCATCGCCAATGCCAATTCCTGGCAATTTACGCAATGTTGCGGGGCCAGCAATTCCATCAACGCTTAATTTATAAGAATCTTGGAACCGCTTTACAGATTCTTCGGTAATTGGGCCAAATATTCCTGTGGCGTTCCCATAATAAAAGCCTGCGATTCTTAAGCGTTCTTGCAAGGCTCTGACAGCTTCACCTTCATCACCCTTAGCAAGGTAGTTAGGATTACGGCGTTGGTTGGTGGCTGAACGAACCGAACTAGTAGTGCTGGGCTTTTTAGCTTGTGTACTGACAACAGTGGCTTTTTTTGCTTGTGTTGTCGTAGTACTGGGCTTTTTAGCTTGCCAGTTTTCTAACTTTTGCAGTGTGCTTGCTCCAACAATGCCGTCCACTGGTAAACCGGCGGCTTTTTGGAAGCGGCGCACAGCCTCTTGTGTGGATGCGTCATATACTTGGGTAACAGAGGATTGGTAAAAACCTGCTGTTCTCAACTTTTGTTGGAGATTTCTAACAGAGGGGCCTTGATCGCCTTTTTCGAGTGCTATAACGCTGCTGACAGCGCCAAGAATAGACAAGGACAGAGCAAGGGGCAACATATACTTCCAAGCCCTACCAGAAAGCCGTTTCCAGTCTGGTGCAGCTGCTTTGTTAAACAAAGAACTGAGGGATACCAATTCACTGGGTGTGCTGTCTTCGTAGGCGAAAGCTAGGTGCAAATACGCAAGATTTTCCATATTTGTTTCCTACACCATTGATTTTTCTTCGATAACTGCTTCAGCTTGATGTACTAGGTTCCTCAAAGCTTCTAATGTTCCTATATTTACATCCTCCCATAAATTGCGCTTGTGTGCTTCTAATAATTTTTCAGCAATATCACGCAGAGCGTAAGGGTTCTTTTCCTGAATAAATTCTGACACAACTGGATCGAGCAAGTAAGCCTCTACTATGCCTTGATACATATAATCTTCTACACATTTAGCTGTAGCGTCGTAGGCGAATAAAAAATCTACTGTCGCCGCCATTTCAAAAGCACCTTTGTAACCGTGGCGCATAACTCCGGCAATCCATTTAGGATTAACTACACGAGAACGATACACCCGTGAAATTTCTTCTTTGAGTTGGCGGACTCGTGGTTGAGCGGGTATGGAATTATCACCAAAATATGTTTGGGGGTTTTTTCCCTGTAGAGAACGCACGGCTGCGGTTAAGCCACCCTGAAATTGGTAATAATCATCAGAATCAAGTAGGTCGTGTTCGCGGTTATCTTGATTGTGCAGGACAACTTGCATTTGGGATAAGCGTTGCTTGAAGGCTTCGGTATTGGGGATTGGGGACTGGGG